>CAYLOD010000013.1:23503-32303 GCA_964385235.1 uncultured Clostridium sp. | reverse complement strand
GACGAAGTTACCAATGAACTGCCGTGCGCTAATTAAGCGCTGACTTCCTGCGCGGCACACAAAAGCTCCTAATTAATGCCGAAGTTTTTCGCCGCACGGAGAAAAACGACTCCGCGTCTTGCCCGCGGGCGCTGCCCGCCTGATTGAGCCGCCGCCTACTACTGTGTCGCCGGAGTAGAATACTACTGCCTGACCGGAGGTTATTGCGCGCTGCGGCTCGTCGAAAACCACCCTTACTTGTCCGTTTTCGAGCGGGTAAACAGTAGCCGGTTTTTCGGTTTGGCTGTAACGTGTTTTGGCGGTGACGCGCATCGGTTCGTCAAGCGTTTCTATGGAAATGAGGTTTACATCGTCCGCGATAAGTTCTGTCGAGAATAAGTCCTCGTTTCCGCCGAGCGTAACCGTATTGTTTTTTATATTTTTTGCAATAACATATGCGGGCTTGCCGAGCGATATGTTAAGCCCTCTGCGCTGCCCTACGGTATATCGGATAATACCGTTGTGCTTTCCGAGGATATTACCGCTCAAGTCGATAAAATCTCCGGGCGGGAATGTCATGCCCGTGTCGCGCTCGATAAACGCGGCGTAATCACCGTCGGGAACAAAGCATATATCCTGACTGTCGGGCTTGCCGGCATTTAGCAGTCCGTATTCTGCGGCAATTCCGCGAGTTTCGTCCTTTGTATACTCTCCGACAGGGAACAGCGTCCTTGAGAGCTGCTCCTGCGTCAGCGCGTAGAGAACATAACTCTGATCCTTTCTGCAATCCTTGCCCTTTTTAAGGAGATACCGCCCGCTTTTTTCATCATACTTGCGCCGAACATAATGCCCCGTGGCTATATAGTCACACTCCATTATTTCCGCACGCTTTAACAGCGCGTCAAACTTGATGAAACGGTTGCAGTCGATACATGGATTCGGGGTATCGCCGTTTATGTACGCGTTGTTGAATCGGTTTATAACACATTCGCGAAAGCGTTCGCCGAAGTTAAACACATAATGCTCCATGCCGAGCTTGAACGCGGCGCTTCGCGCGTCCCGGACATCGTCAAGTGAACAGCAGGTTTTCGCGCGGTCGAGGGCAATATCCTCGTTGGTAAAAAGCTTGAGTGTTACTCCGACAGCGTCGTACTCACGGCTTAACAGAGCCGCCGCGACGGAGCTGTCCACACCCCCGCTCATAGCGACAAGTACCTTGCCCTTTGACATCATAGCTTACCTCCCGTTTATTGTAGTTCAATTATACAATAGCCATGAAATAAAATCAACAGTGTTTTCCGAGCAAATCGGTAGGATTTCATAAGAATGACAGCGCGTCACACGAAACGCTGTTCAAGCTCAAGCAGATACTTCATCATTTCAATACCGCCGGAATATCCCTTTATCACACCGTTTGCGCCGAGGACGCGGTGACAGGGAATCATGATCGGTATGGGGTTTTTGTTGTTTGCCATGCCCACTGCGCGGGCAGCGCACGGCTGGCGGATCTTGTTAGCGACAGCCTTGTAGGTGGTGGTTGTGCCATACGGTATCTCAAGGAGCGCTTCCCATACAGAGCGCTGAAATACCGTACCGGCAGGGTTAATGGGAACTGTAAAGAGCTTTCTTTCTCCGCAGAAATATTCTGTAAGCTGACATCTCGCCTCATTAAGAACGGGCGTTTCGTTTTCTATAGAATCGCGGACAGGCTCAGGCTTAAAGCGGAGGGCCGTTATCGCGTCGTTTTCCTCAACCAATGTCATTATGCCGGGCGGAGTTTTAATATATATATGGCTTTTCATGTAAGTTTTTCCTTTTCATCTGTATATTTTTTGATTTCGGTGAGAAACGCCGGGCCGTACTTTTCGATTTTACGGTTGCCGACGCCGTTTATCGCGAGAAGTTCACTTTCGGTTTTCGGCTTTGCGGCGGACATATCGCGCAGAACCGAGTCCGGAAAAACGACATACGCGGGTACGCTTTGCCGCGCGGCGATATTGCGCCGCAGAGATTTCAGGCGTTCAAAAAGTTCCCTGTCGGGGACGGCGCCGCCCCTTGAAACGCTCTCCGCGAGCCGCGCCCTTGCGGATACCGCCGCGATTTCCTCATAAGCCTCGCCTGCGCAGACACTGCAGTTACCGCAGCGTTCGGGAGCGCGCTCACCGAAATAGTTGAGCATACGCTTTCTCAGGCAAACGCTTCTTGAGGTCGAGTAAAACGTCATAAGCTTGAGCTTTTCAAGTTCATCTCTTAAATACAAACTTTTTTCCATGGGAGTCAGGCTCTCGTTTTCCTCACAGCTTTTATTTATCATGAATTTATTCAGAGATACGTCAGAACTGCTGTACAGGAGGATACATTCCGCGCGTTCGCCGTCGCGTCCCGCTCTGCCCGCCTCCTGATAATACTGCTCGAGGTTCCGCGGCATATGATAATGGATAACGAAGCGGACGTTCGGCTTATCTATTCCCATGCCGAACGCCGATGTCGCGACGATTATTTTCACCCTGTCATATATAAAGTCGTTTTGATTTTCGGTGCGCTCGTCGTCGCTCATTCCCGCGTGATACGGCGCGGCGGCGGCTCCGTTTTCGCGCAGCTCGGCGCACAGCCTTTCGACGGTCTTGCGCGACGAGCAGTATATAATTCCTGAGTCGTCGCTGTTTTCCTTTATATAGTCGGTTATCCACTGCTCCTTTGAGAGCGGCTTATGTATGGCAAAGTAAAGGTTCGGTCTGTCAAATCCCGTTGTAAGCACAAAAGGCGTACGGAGTCCGAGCCTTTCGACAATATCACGCCTGACGATACTCGTAGCTGTCGCTGTAAACGCCGCGACGGTCGGCCGGTACGGCATGGCGTCGATAAACTCCGCGATACGGGTATAGCTCGGTCTGAACTCATGTCCCCACTGCGAGATGCAGTGCGCCTCGTCGACCGCAACAAGTGATATTTCCGCGTTTCGGGCAAAGTCGAGGAAGCTCTCGGTCAGAAGCCGTTCGGGCGCGACATAGATTATTTTATACGCTCCATCCTTTGCGCGTTCTGTCGCGAGAGCGAGCTGGCGAGGTGTGAGCGAACTGTTCAGGTAAGCTCCCTGTATGCCCATGGATATGAGTGAGCGGACCTGATCCTGCATAAGAGATATTAACGGAGAAACAACTACGGTTATCCCGTCAAGAGCGAGGGCGGGAATCTGATAGCATACAGATTTTCCCGCCCCTGTGGGCATTATCGCGAGTATGTCGCGTCCCGCGATTATTGAATTTATGATTTCCTCCTGCCCCGCGCGGAATGAGCTGTAGCCGTAATATTCCTTGAGGAGCGCGTAAATATCAGGCATTATTGTCCCGTATCCTCCAAAAGCGTTATTGTGACTGTAAAGGAGTATGCCTTTTTGTTTTCGCTGTAGTCCTTTGGTCTGAACAGCGAAACCTTAATTTTGTCGCCGGGCTTGTAATAGTCTATCACGTCAAAGAGTGAGGACACGCTCGTTATTTTTTGTCCGTCTATCTCGGTTATCAGGTCTCCGACAGAAACCGCTGTGTTTTTGAACGCGTTTGTCCCGCTGAGAGATTCGATTTTTACGCCTGTCGGAGTGTCGTTTTTCTTTGCGGCATATGTAGTCCATTCGGAGCAGGTGATGCCGAGGTATGCTCTGCCCTTGACATAGCCGTTGCGTATTATATTGTTGACGATATTTATAACGGTGTTGCTCGGAATTGCGAAGCCCATGCCCTCGTATTCCTCAGCGACGAGCTTTGACGTATTGATGCCTATTATCTGACCATAAGAGTTAATCAGCGCGCCGCCCGAATTTCCGGGATTTATGGCGGCGTCTGTCTGGATATACTTTACGGGATCGCTCGAACTTATGGCTCTGTTTGTCGCCGAAACAGTACCCTTTGTCAGTGAGTTTGAGAATTGAAGCCCACCGGGATTGCCTATAGCATATGCGTCCTGACCTATTGAAACCTTATCGGAATCGGCAAATTCCGCGACGTCCAGATCCGCCGCGTCTATCTTTACAACGGCGAGGTCCGTGCGCTTGTCAATGCCGGCTACCGCGCCTATGTATTCCTCGCCTGTGCTGAGCTTTACGAGTATGCCTGTATCGGTCGAATTATCGACGACGTGGCTGTTTGTGGCGATATATCCGTCCTCGCTGATGATGATGCCCGACCCCTCGCCCGACTCGGTTATGGTATAGTCCGTACCCGCGGGATAGGAGATTATTCCGACGACGCTGGGGGATACCTTATTGTATACTTTTATTGCCTCATTACCGCTTTCCTCGGGTGTAGAGCCCGCCGAAATCTGCGGTCCGTCGGGATTGGCGGAAACATCGGGTGGAGCGGAGTTCTGAAGCAGTGAGTTATCGGGGGTATAATATGAATATTCCTCGGGCGTCTTATACGGTAAATCGTCTTCATCGCCCGAATCCGTGTATTCCATGGACGCCAGAAAAACACCGGCGCATATCGCGGGAATGACTATCGCGAGAGTTATCAGCGTTATTTTTACGCCTGTTTTCATACGGCGCTTTTTTTGCGGGGGAGGTGTGTAGGGTACGGAGTACGGTGAAATATACGGAATGCGGCTGGGGGGAGGAACGCGGTAGTAGTCGTTCTCTCGCGGCTGATACGGATTTTTTTCGATATAGCGGTCGTATCGTTCACGATACCCGGGCGCGGAGTCATTACCGGAATATCTGTTGTCCCCGCCGTCCTGAGCGTACGGCTTACCGGGCCCGGTTTTCATATCGCTCCTGTTATAATCCTCTATGGGATCTTCCGACCCGTCCTGTGACTGCCGCGGTCTGTACTGCCAGTTATTTTGGTTGAAGCCGTTGCCGCCTTGTTCATCATTCATGTGTGTTTACCTCCTTTTTGAAGGGTTGCTGCCTCGAAATCTTCTGTTCGAGCCTTTGGGGTTTAATTTCGAGCTTTGGCTTTCTCGGATTTTTGTTCGGGATATAGAAGTCAAAGCGGCAATACTTGCCAACCTCACTCGAAACCGTGATATTGCCGTCGTGAAGCTGTATTATGGTTTTGACGAGATAAAGTCCGAGCCCCATACCCTTTTTATCTATGCTCCTTGACTTGTCTGTTTTATAGAATTTGTCGAAAACATGCATGAGATCGGATTTTTCTATCCCGTGACCGCTGTTTATTATAGAAAATTCGGTTCTGTCGGGGAGGGAATTTACTTTAAATTCAATATAGCCGCCCTCGTTTACGAATTTTACGGCGTTTTCTATGAGGTTGTAGACGACCTGATGTATAAGGTCCATATCGGCGTCGATGTATGCGCTGTGCATATCCTCAAGGCCTCGGATCTCTATATTCTTTTTATCTATTTCCGCTTCAAAGGTGACAAGAGCGGACACGGTCGTTGAAACAAGGTCGAAATGCTTATAGTTGAGCTTCAGCTCGCCGCTGTCGATTTTTGACAAGTCGAGCATGGAACGCACCAGACGCGACAGACGCCTTACCTCGTCCGATACTATTTTGAGGTAATAGCTTTGCTTTTCATACGGTATTGTTCCGTCAAGGATACCGTCGATAAATCCGGCTATAGTCGTCATCGGCGTTTTAAGCTCATGAGAAACATTGGCTATAAAGCTTCTCCTCGTGCTTTCCGACGCGGAGAGAGATTCCGCCATCTTGTTGAACTCGTCGGCAAGCTGGCCTATTTCGTCCTTTGTTTTGACATTGACACGCGCGCTGAAGTCGCCGTTTCCGAATTTATGCGCGGCGTAGGCTATTTTCCTGAGCGGCTTTACCATATGGTACGAATACAGCCCTATCGCGATTATCGCGACCGCGAAGGTAATGAGCGCGGACACAAGAAAGATATTCAGCATCAGCGACGTGAAGTAATTATACTCCGCCGTATCAGCCGTTGTAAACGCAAGGCATACAAGCGTGTTGTTTATATATACGGGCATACCGTACACATAGTAAGGCTTTTCAAATATACCGTTGAGATCGGTTTCGCTGTAATATCTATTGTTCTCTATGGTTTCCCTTATAATGTCGTAGTCGATGAACTTTCCCTCTGTGGCGTATCGGGCGTTTTTATTGGACGCGCTTATTTTGCCGTTGGCGTTTACGATGAAGGCATCGCCGCCGATATTGCTTGAAACGGTTTCAAGAACATCGCGGAGCGCGACAAGATCGCCGAAGAAATATTCCTGACGGTTCCTGTCCGTTACGCCTATGTAGTTCGTACAGAGGGTCGCCAGCGAAACGGTGTTTTTGTTCATCGTTTCCATTTTGTTATTTGTCCAGTATTTTGTCAGAACGGACATGAGTATGCAGCCCAGGATCAAAAAGCTCGAGAGTATGATAACAAAGCTTATGGCGAGATATTTATGAAAAATGGAACTTTGACCGTTCAGCTTAAATTTAATCTTTGACTTCAAACTTATATCCGACCCCCCATACTGTCTTTAAAGCCCATTTGTCGGATATGCCCTCGAGCTTTTCTCTGAGGCGTTTGACATGAACGTCAACAGTTCGCGAGTCGCCGTAGTAATCAAAGCCCCAGACCTCGTCGAGAAGCTGATCGCGTGTAAAGACCCTGTTCGGGTTGCTCGCGAGGTGGTATATAAGCTCAAGCTCTTTGGGCGGGGTATCTACAGGTACTCCGTTCACTTTCATCTCGTAGTTTGTGAGATTTATTGACAGCTTGTCAAACTGTACGAGCTTTACTTCCCCGTTGTGCTTATCGGCGCCCGTGCGTCTGAGAATGGCCTTGATCCTCGCGATAATCTCCTTTGCCTCAAACGGCTTTACAACATAGTCGTCCGCTCCCAGCTCAAGACCGAGTACCTTGTCAAATACTTCGCCCTTTGCTGTGAGCATGATTATGGGTACCTGAGATGTCTTTCTTATTTCACGGCACACCTGCCAGCCGTCAAGCACGGGAAGCATTATATCAAGCATAACAAGGTCGGGCTGAGTTTCGTGGAATTTAGAAAGAGCCTCGCCGCCGTCGTTGGCTATTTCAATGCTGTAGCCTTCCTTCTCTATATATAGCCTTAAAAGCTCGCATATATTTCTGTCGTCATCTACTATGAGGATTTTGCCCTTTGTCATTTACATAACTTCCTTTCACTGATGTGTCCGACCTGTGTCTTGATCCGCGTAATATTGTCTTTAATATACTCTGCGTATTTATAATATTGAAGCCGCTTTATACAAGTATATCATATTTGAAAATGAATTTCATCATTTTAATAAAAAATTTAAATTTACGCCATATATGCCATATCATATATGCCATATTATTTTACGTTCTGTTATTTTATTGATAGCTTTACCGACGTTTTTTGCACCCGAATCGGCTTTTTTTCGACACATATTGTGTACTATACTTTATAATCGGATAATAATTTGAGTAGTTTAAATAAATATTGAGGCAAACTTTTATAAAATAAACAAAAAATTATGAAAATTATCAGTTTACACTTGAAAAGTACCCAAAAAATTGTTATTATATACATATAGCAAATTAAGGGATTGGCAGACTGTACTGTTTCATGATAAAACCGGCATGATTTTTAGTGAGATTTTCTCATGAAGGTTGAGTTGGAAAGATTCGAAACGTCGGTACTGTCCCCGGGCAGAGGAGGAGTATATAAACATGATTCTCGGTACTAATGATAATGTAGACAGCTTTCCCATTCATTTGTTTCACAGCGGTGAAAACTTTATGGCGTACAAATTTTTTGGCGCTCACAAGGTAGAAACGGAAAACGGTACGTCGTTCGTGTTCCGCACCTGGGCGCCTAACGCAAAGACCGTTTCGGTTGTCGGCACATTTAACAACTGGAACAGAGAAGTAAACCCCATGGAGAAGATAAGCGACGGCGGAATATGGGAATGCTATATCGACGGAGGTATAGGGAACTACACAATATACAAGTACAGCATAGAAACCTTTGATGATGTATGTATATTAAAGTCCGATCCCTATGCGTACCACTTTGAAACCCGTCCGAGCAACTCTTCCGTTTACTATGATATAGGCGGGTTTGAGTGGACAGACGAAAAGTGGCTCGAGTATAAGAAATCCCATTCCCACTATTCAAGCCCCGTAAATATCTATGAGGTTCACGCGGGTTCATGGAGGAAGTATGCCGACGGCAACACGTTCTCCTACGCAAAACTGGCGGACGAGCTTATTCCGTATGTCAAGGAAATGGGCTATACACATATCGAGCTTATGCCTATCATGGAGTATCCGTTCGACGCTTCATGGGGGTATCAGGTTACGGGATATTTTGCCCCGACGGCGCGATACGGAACACCGCACGACTTTATGACGTTTGTCAATAAGTGCCACGAGGCGGGACTGTATGTGATTATGGACTGGGTGCCCGCGCACTTCCCGAGGGACGCCTACGGGCTTGCAAAATTTGACGGGACCCCCTGCTATGAGTATGCGGACCCGAGAAAGGGCGAACATAAGGACTGGGGTACGCTCGTATTTGACTACGGCAGGAACGAGGTAGTGAGCTTCCTGATCTCAAGCGCTATATTCTGGCTTGACCGCTATCATATCGACGGACTTCGCGTTGACGCCGTCGCCTCGATGCTCTATCTTGACTACTCAAGACGTGACGGCGAATGGGTTCCGAACAAGTTCGGCGGAAAGGAAAATCTCGAGGCGGTCGCTTTCCTTAAAAAGCTTAATGAGGCCGCGTTTAAATACTTCCCCGAGGTCATGATGATAGCCGAGGAATCGACGTCGTGGCCGATGGTTTCGCGTCCGACATATTCTGGAGGTCTGGGCTTTAACTACAAGTGGAACATGG
>CAYLOD010000013.1:22720-23493 GCA_964385235.1 uncultured Clostridium sp. | reverse complement strand
AACATGGGCTGGATGAACGATATGCTTCACTACAGCTCCCTTGACCCTCTGTACAGACCGTTTAATCACGACAACCTTACATTCTCGTTCTACTATGCCTTCTCGGAGAACTTTATCCTGCCGATATCACATGACGAAGTTGTTCACGGCAAGGCTTCGCTTATCAATAAGATGCCCGGTTCCTATGAGCAGAAGTTCGCGGGCGTCCGCACGTTTATAGCTTATATGATGGCGCATCCCGGCAAAAAGCTCGTCTTTATGGGAACAGAGTTCGGACAGTTCAAGGAGTGGGATTATTCCATGGAGCTTGACTGGCTGCTGCTTGGGTATCCCGCCCACAAGCAGATACAGGATTACTTTAAGGCGATAAATCACTTCTATCTTGAGAACAGTCCCCTTTGGGAGGTTGATTTCTCGTGGGAGGGCTTCTCGTGGATATCCAATGACGACTATACGCAAAGCTGCATAAGCTTCAGAAGAATGGACAAGATCGGCAGGGAGATCATAGTCGTGTGCAACTTCCAGCCCGTACTTCGTGAGAATTACTCGATAGGAGTTCCCTGTGACGGAACATACGCGGAAATATTCAATACCGACAGCTCCGAGTTCGGCGGTTCGGGAATAACGAACGGTTCGGTTATCCGCTCCGACGGTGAGGCTATGCACGGCTTTGAACAGTCGATAACCCTGACGCTGCCGCCTCTCTCTGTTATGTTCTTTAAGCTCGTCAGAAAGCGCGCCAAGAAAAAGGCCGTCAAGGCGGGCCTTGCCGA
>CAYLOD010000013.1:2654-22710 GCA_964385235.1 uncultured Clostridium sp. | reverse complement strand
GGCGGAAGCCGCCGATGTGACAAAGACGCAGAAAAAGCCAAGGGCAAAGGCGAAATCCAAGGTAGCGGCAACGGCGGAGGTCAAAAAGGGGAAAAAGACCAAGGCAAAGTCCGACGATAAAAAAGAGGAAACAGCGGCGGATGTGCAGACCTCTGAAACCGCAGAGAAAAAAACAGCAAAAGCAGAAAAGAAACCGGCCCAAAAAGCGGTAGTATCCGAAAAGCCGAAGGGTGAAGCTGCACCTGAAAAGGCGGAGCCGGAAGATGAAAAGCCCAAGGAGCAGAAGAAAGGAAAATCCGACAGGAAAAAATCTTAAAATAAACAAAAAGCTTTATTCGTTTTAACATATTTTAATGCTATTTTAAGGAGGAGTACTGATGTATCCAAAGCAAGAGGTAGTAGCAATGCTGCTTGCGGGCGGTCAGGGAAGCAGATTGGGTGTATTGACACAGAAGATTGCGAAGCCCGCCGTTCCATATGGAGGAAAATACAGGATTATAGACTTCCCGCTTTCCAACTGTATAAACTCGGGCATTGAGGCGGTCGGCGTTCTGACACAGTATCAGCCGCTTGTACTTAACGAGTATATAGGAAACGGTCAGCCGTGGGATCTCGACAGTATGAACGGCGGAGTTCAGGTTCTGTCGCCATACGAGCAGAGCGGGGGCGCGAAGTGGTATTCCGGTACGGCTAACGCTATTTACCAGAATATGAATTATATAGAGAGATATAACCCCGAATATGTTGTGATCCTTTCGGGTGATCATATATATAAGATGGACTACTCGAAGATGATCGCTTTCCACAAGGAGCATAACGCGGACTGCACGATAGCCGTTATTGATGTTCCTCTCGCTGAGGCGTCGCGTTTCGGAATACTTAACACAAATCCCGACAATTCTATTTATGAGTTCGATGAGAAACCAAAGGTCCCGAAAAGCACAAAGGCGTCTATGGGAATATATGTATTCAGCTGGAATAAGCTGAGGAAATATCTCACGGAGGACGCGGAGGATCCCGACTCCTCCAACGACTTCGGCAAGGATATTCTCCCGAAAATGCTTGAGGACGGTCAGAGAATGTTCGCTTACGAATTTTCGGGATACTGGAAGGACGTCGGAACTATCGACAGCCTGTGGGAGTCAAATATGGATCTCCTCGACCCGAATGTCACACTTGACCTTTCGGACGAGAACTGGAAGATTTATTCGAGGAATCCTGTCGTCGCTCCTCACTATGTCAGCGAAACCGCTGTCGTACAAAATTCTCTCATCGCGGACGGGTGTATTATTCACGGGAATATAGATTTCTCGGTTCTGTTCTCAAACGTTACGGTCGCTCCGGGAGCTGTCGTCAACGACTCTATCCTCATGCCGGGCGTAGTCGTCGAGGAGGGCGCCGTCATTCAATACGCTATCGTTTCTGAAAACGCCGTAATAAAGAAAGACGCGGTAGTCGGCGCGCGTCCCGAGGATATAGAGAATAAGGACGATTGGGGAGTCGCCGTAGTGGGCGATAACCGTGTGATCGGCGAGGGCGCTGTTGTTGCTCCGAAGGAAATGGTTTTTGATGATAAAGAGGGGGTAAAATGATATGCGCGGCAATAATGTAATCGGTTTGATTTTTACAAACCTTCACGCTGAGCTTATAAGCGAGCTCACTGAAAAGAGAACCATGGGTTCCGTTCCGTTTGGCGGCAGATACCGCCTGATAGACTTCCCCCTTTCCAATATGGTCAATTCGGGAATAAGCAAGGTCGGCGTCATCACCAAAAATAACTATCAATCTCTCATGGATCATGTCGGCTCGGGCAAGGCATGGAATCTCTCCAGAAGACGTGACGGGCTTTTCTTTCTCCCGCCGTTCAAGAATGGCGAGGAGGACTACAGAAACAGAATAAGCATTCTGAATTCCATAAAGAACTTCCTCGCTAATTCAAGGGAGGAATATGTACTTATTGCCGACTGTGACACTGTCTGCAATATTGATTATCAGGACGTTCTCGGCAGCCATATTGAAAACGGCGCGGACATAACGGTTGTCTACAAGCGCGGACAGATCCCCGAAAATCAAGACGAGCCTATGGTTTTCTCGCTCGATTCGACAGGCCGTGTCAAGGACGTTCTGATTAACCCGATAATCGAGGGTTCGTGCAGCTATTACCTTAACATGATACTGATGAAGCGCGATCTTCTGATTTCCCTTGTAAACGAATGTGTAAGCAAAAACAAGAATAACTTTAAGCGCGATATTATTCAGGGCAAGTTTAACGAGCTGAAGATCTACGGATACGAGTTTGAGGGCTTCCTCGCCGTCATGGATTCCATGAGCAGCTACTTTAACGCTAATATGCAGCTTATGAACCTCGACGTAAGGAACAATCTCTTCAACTCCGCGCGCCCCATATATACAAAGGTCCGCGACGATATGCCGACAAAGTACGGTCTTGGCTCTAACGTCAAGAATGCGCTCATCGGCAACGGCTGTGTTATCGAGGGTGAAGTCGAGAACTGCGTATTGTTCAAGGGTGTTCATGTCGGCAAGGGCGCAAAGGTCAGCAACTGCGTTGTCATGCAGGATACTGTAATAGGCACCGGCTCTAACCTAAGCTACGTTATCGCGGACAAAGATGTCATTATCAAGGATAACCGTTCGTTGATGGGATTTTTGACATATCCCGTATATATCAGCAAGGCGAGCGTGGTTTAAACGCGTACTTATGCGGTAAATCGCAATATAAAGGAGGTAAATAACCTTGAAGGTTCTATTTGTAACAAGTGAAGCTCAGCCGTTTGCCGCGTCCGGCGGTCTGGCTGACGTCTGCGGCTCTCTGCCTCAGGCTCTCCGCAGGAGGCTTATCGGCACAAGGATAGTCATGCCGCTTTATGATGAGATACCACAGAGCTTAAAGGACGAAATGCGCTTTGTAACAAGCCTTTCCGTTCCCGTAGCGTGGAGACGTCAATACTGCGGTGTTTTTGAGGCCCGCTGGGGCGGAGTAATTTATTATTTCCTTGACAACCAGTATTACTTTAAGCGTTCGGGACTTTACGGTCACTATGATGACGCGGAGCGATTCTCGTTTTTCTCAAGAGCGGTTCTCGAGATGCTGCCGTTCATTGATTTCAAGCCGGACATCATTCACTGCAACGACTGGCAGACCGCGCTCGTTCCCACATTCTACACGCTGTTCTATGCTCAGAACCCGTGGTATCAGGGTATCAAGACAGTATTCACTATTCACAACATTCAGTATCAGGGCAAATACGGGACAGAGCTTTACGAGGAAGTCGTCGGCATTCCGCCTCATCAGCGTTCTGTCCTCGACTGTGACGGCTGTATCAACTTCATGAAAGGCGCGATAGAAACGGCGAACCGTGTAACAACGGTAAGCCCGAGCTATGCGTGGGAGATTCGCGACCCGTGGTTCTCTTACGGGCTTGACCCGATCCTCAACGCGCGCCATTGGAAACTGTCCGGCATACTCAACGGAATCGACACGGAATCCTATAACCCCGAAACCGACATTCAGCTTTACGCCAACTACAGTGTCAACGACCTGTCGGGCAAGGCGGAAAACAAGCGCAGGCTTCAGGAGCGCCTTTCGCTTGAGCAGAACTCCGAAGTCCCGATACTCGCTATGGTTACGCGTCTCGTATCGCACAAGGGACTTGACCTTGTAAAGGCGGCGCTTGATCAGTTGATGCGTGAGGAGTACATTCAGTTTGTAATCCTCGGTTCGGGAGATTGGGAATACGAAAGCTTCTTCCAGTCCATGCAGGACAGGTATCCGGGCAGACTGTGCGCCTGTCATGGGTTTATTCCCGAACTGTCGAGAAAGATTTACGCGGGCGCGGATATGTTCCTGATGCCCTCGAAGTCTGAACCGTGCGGACTTTCACAGATGATAGCTCTCCGCTACGGCACTATTCCGATAGTCCGCGAGGTCGGCGGTCTGCGCGACTCCATCAAGGACAGCGGAAGCGGTGACGGGAACGGCTTCACGTTCAAAAACTACGACGCTATGGATATGCTCGGCGCTATCCGCCGTGCCATCGCCGGATACTGGCAGCGTGACGGCTGGCATGTTCTCGTACAGCGCGCCATGAACTGCGACTTGAGCTGGAACAGGAGCGCGGGCGAGTATATCAACCTTTACAAGAACCTTTTGAATGAATAGCGTTTTTCGCTTTTTCCGTATGGACGCGCTTTGCTGGGGTTTTACCCCAAACCCCGTTCAAGGAACTTTTTGAAAAAAGTTCCTTGAAAATCTTCAAAAACTTTTGGCTTTGAGTATGGAAACAAGGCGGTTCGTCCGTGAAAAGCGCGCTTATATGACATTTTAAAAAGCCCCCGATTTTTGTCGGGGGCTTTTTGCTGTGTCTACATGAATCTTTTAAGCCGATTATCAGCGCGCGCGTTTTTTCCTGATAAGTACCGCGGTTGTCAGTACAGATGCGGCAAAGACAGCGGCTATCGCGATGGCATTTCCGCTGTTACCTGTTGGAACCACATCTTTGCCTGTTTGGGAGGTATTCGTATCGCCTGCTGAGGATACATTCCCTTCCGGCGTGCTTGTCTCAGGTTCGTTTGAGGATACATTCCCTTCCGGCGTGCTTGTCTCAGGTTCGTTTGAGGATGGTTCTTCCAAAATAGACTTGAAAGGTATGCCGTGTTCACGGGCGTACTCCTCGACGGTACTGTTCATATAGCCGTAAATAGTCAGGCTTGTGCAGCCGTTGAATGCGCTATTGCCTATCTCCGTCACACTGTCGGGGATGGTCACGCTTGTAAGGCTATAGCAGTGCTCGAATGCGTAATCGCCTATCTTCGTCACACTGTCGGGGATGGTCGCGTCTGTAAGGCTTGTACAGCCCCAGAATGCGCTCTCGCCTATCACCGTTACGCTGTCGGGGATAGTTACGTTTTTAAGACTATAGCAGTACGCGAATGCGTAATCGCCTATCTTAGTCACCTTGTACCCGTCTATATCAGACGGTATGGAAAGCTCCGTGTCACTGCCCCGGTAGTCTGTGATCTCCACTGTGCCGTCGTCAAGGATTCTGTACTCAAAGTCACTCTTGGCGGGTATGTCACTTTCCTCAGCGTTTTTAAAGGGTATGTTATTATTATGGGCGTACTCCTCGGCGGTACTGCCCGCATAGCCGTAGATAGTCAGGCTTTCGCAGCTATAGAATGCGCTATCGCCTATCTCCGTTACACTGTCGGGGATGGTCACGCTTGTAAGGCTATAGCAGTAGGAGAATGCTTCAGAGCCTATCACCGTCACACTGTCGGGTATGGTCACGTCTGTCAGGCTTTTGCAGCCACGGAATGCGTAATCGCCTATCTCCGTCACACTGTCGGGGATGGTTACGCTTTCAAGGCTTGAGCGATAATCCCCGAATTTGCTGCTGACAACGTTGTCGTCCTGGGCATCGAATGCGTTCTCGACTATCACCTTCACACTGTCGGGGATTTTATATGTGCTGTTCTTTTTCCCTAAGGGATATCGAATCAATTCGGTTTTATCCTTATTGAATAAAACCCCGTTCTGAGAGGAATATTTTGTATTTTTTTCATTTACGTTAATGCTTGTAAGGCTATAGCAAACATTGAATGCCATCTCGCCTATCTCCGTCACACTGTTACCGATGGTTACGCTTTTAAGGCTTGTGCAGTTTTGGAATGCCCTATAGCCTATCTCCGTCACACTGTTACCGATGGTTACGTCTGTCAGGCTTGTGCAGCCATGAAATGCAATATCGCCTATCTTCGTTACACTGTCGGGTATGGTCACGTCTGTAAGGCTTTTGCAGTACGCAAATGCGCCCTCGCCTATCTTAGTCACCTTGTACCCGTCTATATCAGACGGGATGGAAAGCTCCGTGTCACTGCCCGAGTAGTCTGTGATCTCCACTGTGCCGTCGTCAAGGATGTTGTACTCAATATCACCTGACGTAACCGCCCCGACTGTGAGTGCTGAGGGCGCGCCCGCAGCGATTACAGCCGCCAATACAACAGCGGCTATCTTTTTGCCATAGTTCATAGTGATACCTCCTAAATATTTTATGGTATGACACTCAGTAAATGTCATATCTGCATTGATTATAGCATATCATATAGAAAATGACAAGTACTGAATGTCAAAATTTAAAAAATATTTAAAAAAGGAGTTTTTTATGTACAAAAACAGAAGCAACAGCGGACTTAACAACATAAGCGGAAAAAATATAGCGCGCCTTAGAAAAGCTATGAATAAGCCGAACTCGCAGCGCGCTCTTGCGGATAAAATGCAGCTCATGGGTATAGATCTTGACAAAAACGCCATACAGCGTATCGAGAGCGGCCAGCGCTTTGTGACGGATATAGAGCTGAAAGCATTTGCCAAGCTGTTCAATATACCGTCCGACAATCTTTTAACCGAGTGATATTTCTTTTGAGTAATTAAAACTTTTTTTTATATGGTATAATTACAAAAACCGCTGAATTTATCGGGAGGTATTCTGTATGGGTTATGTTTATGCCGCGCTGTGGTTCGTTGTCGGTATGGTGCTTGTATTTAAAATGGGACGTATAAATAAGGCTTTTTATGCCGTCGGCGGGTTTTTTTTCTTTTGGGCGGTATGGCAGCTGCTGAATGAAATACTCGACGTCAATATGTATGAAGGGGCTTTGGGCTGGATCCACAAGGGGATCGGCGTTCTGACCCTTGCGCTGTGTATTTTTATTGTTTATAGTGAGAGGAAAAAGTCGCTCGCGGCCTCCGGCGATAAAAAAGACGGCTCCGACGATGACAGCGAGTAAAAAGCTGTCAACAAAGTTTCTGTTTCACATAATATGTACTGCGGGGCGAGAAATTCCCAAGCCGCTTTTGAATAGATATTGGGCTGCTTTGTCATTCCGGCGAAGCGGCCCTTGTCGTATCAGACACAGACGCGCGGCTATAAGGAAAGCCCGTGTGTCATAAATTCGCATAAATAAACGCCGCACCGGATTTATAGACCGTTGCGGCGTTCAGATTATTATGCCGATATTTATTCCCAAGGTCCATTATTCTCAGGCGGTTATGCCATATCGGGCGGCGCCGTTCCCATGCCGGGGTTTCCGCCGAAGCCGCCCTGACCTCTGTCGAAGCCGCCCTGCCCCCCGCCGAAGCCGCCCTGCGCGCCGTTTGAATATACGGTCGAGGACATGGTTATATCTGCGCTTTCACTTCCCGCTGTCAGCTTATATGTGCCGTCCTTTTTCAGCTCCGGGGAGGTGACTATGACGGAACTGTATTGCTTTGACGGGCTGAACGAAACTATAACGTTTCCGCTCGCGTCGGTAAGCGTTATTTTATCACCTGCGGAATGACTGCCTGACAGATTATACAGTATAGAGCATTGTGCGGAGCTTTCGGAAAAGCCCTGCGCCATGCCCGAGCTTCCCGACGCGGCTAATATACCTCCGCTCACAGTTGCCGAGCCGTCATAATCGAATGCGGCGTTGCCGTCGTTCTGCGGACCGTTTACATATGTTTCTCCGCCCTCGACGATAATATTCGTGTTCGAGTCTATGCCGTCGCCCTCAGAGTTTATGGTGATTTTGCCGCCCGTGATTTTAATGTATATATCGGAATTTTGAGTGAAGCTGTTCTGTCCGGGTCTGTTGCCCATAGAAGATAAATCGTTTCCGCCTGCCGCGTTTATTCCGTCGTCGCTTGCGTTCACATTGAGCGTACCGCCGTTAATGGTGACGCTTGAACCCTCTACACCCTCATAGCTTTTCTCTATGAGAATATTACCTCCGTTTATGGCTGCCGCTGTGTCGGCATGAATCCCGTCGTCGCCGGACTTAATATTCAGATTTCCGCTCGCGATAGTCACATTGCCGTTGGAGTGAACGGAATCGTCCGATGTATCTGCCGTAATATCCGCGTCGGTAATTTCTATATTGCCGCCAGCTTTCAGACCCTTTGCGCTCACGGAATCGCTGTCCGCTGCCGTGCCGTTATCCGTTCCCCGGCGTCCCCACCCGGGACGAACCTCCCCGTCGTTTGTTTGGGACGGGTTTTCACTTCCGCCGCCTGTATTAAGCGTTATTTCAGCCTTTTCGACCGTGAGGAATGTTTCCGCGCTTATACCGTCAGTCGCTGACTTTATGTCGGTTTTACCGCCGCCGATATACACATAGCCCCTTGAGGTATCCTCGGCATTATCCGACTTTATGCCGTCCCCCTCGCTTGTGATCTTTATATTGCCGTTCGAGATTTTTACGCAGTCCTGTCCGCATATTCCGCTGCCTTTTGCCGTAACTGTGATATTTCCGCCTGTAATAGCAATATCGTCCTTGGAAACGATGCCGTGCTTCATATTGCCCGAAACGTTTAAAGTGCCGCTGCCGTTTATAGTCAGGTCGGCTCTGCTGAATATCGCGCCGTCCACATTGCTCTCGTCGTCGGCAAGAGCTGTATATTGTGCGCCGTCGGATATTAAGTTTTCCGTGCCGTCGTTTATCGTTATAAACACTTTGTCGCCCGACTTGACAAACAGAGGTGAATGTGCGGAGCACTTTATTGAAAAGCCGTTCAGGACTATCTGAACTTTGTCGTTAGCTCCGGCATTTACAACGATTCTGCCATCTTCTGTCGAGCCGCTGAATACATAGGTACCCTCACTGCTTATCGTGAGTACGCCGTTCTTGGCGGAGGCTCCGCTCCCGCTTATCTTAAAATCGTTTTTGCCGCTGCAGGCTATGTTTACGGCAGACGCCTCATCGTAATCGGCTTCGGTATCCCGGTCGGTGAAGCTCACCTCGGGATTTTCAGCCGCGGCGGTATTCGTTGTTATTGAGGATTCGGACGGCGCGGAGGAGCTGCCGCCTGATTCCGTCTGCGAATCACTGTCACACCCCGCAAATAATGAAAGAGTTAAAAGCGCGGCAATAATCACCGCCGGGCAGCTTTTCTTATTCATATAAACAACCTCCTTTTCACAAAAGTCTTTTTACAGTATTTCTCTGACGGATTCCGCTGTACAGCACGAAATTTCAAGATTGCCGTTTCTGCACCGAAGATCGTCGATAAACTGCTTTTCCTCCTTCATATCCTTAAGGATTACGCGGTACCTTATTTTGTACAGGCTGCCCATGTTTGTTGTCCTGACCTCTATGAGCTCGTGGCTCTTTGTATATTTGGTGAAAACCTCGTCAAATATATCGGTGTAGTTGAGATTTTCGGGAATTGTTATCCTCAGTTCCCTTGTCACGGAGTGTTTTTCACCTAATCCCATCAGGCTGAATAGGAGCTGTATCGCGCAAATTATAACCACGAATATTCCCGCGAGGGCGAGATAGCCCATGCCAGTCGCCAAGCCGACAGCCATGGCGAGAAATATGCTGCATATTTCCTTTGCGCTTCCCGGAACGGAGCGGAACCTGACGAGATTGAAAGCGCCCATAACGGCGATGCCCGCGCCTATGCTGCCGTCAACAAGGAGGATTACCATCTGGACTATAGAGGGCAGCAAGGCAAGCGTCATAACAAAGCTTTTGGAGCTTGAGCTTTTGAATGAGTATACAAGGGCGATTATCAGCCCGAAAATAATCGAACACAACAGACAAACGAAAAACGCTCCCGTGGAGAATGTCGGCGTTGACTGATCCGACAATACGCTTTTAAAAATATTATCCATAATAAAATAACCTCTCTTATGCGAATTTTTTTACCTGCGGGTATGCATCGGGCGCATATGTTTTTTTCCTCTCAAAGCTCTGATAGCCCGTTCCGTACTTAGAAAATGAAGTGGGGAATATACCGAGAATATTAAGAGCGTGAGCAAGCCAAAGCGGGATAGCATACGGCGACTTTATCTCCATAATATAAAGCCCGTCGTCAAGAATTTTTTCTCCCCATATCCCGTCGGAAAACGAAAGCTTTTCCTCTCGCGCAAGTGGGCGGCTGTCAAACGTTATTCTCAGGGAGCTGTCCTCTGTACCGCATAGCGAATCCCTGTCGCAGCTTATAAACATTGACGGCTCTATATCTTTATAAAATGATATAAACCATGCGATTTCACGTTCAATCTGTGACGTCGGATTTCTCTTTCCCCCGAGAAAGAGTTCCGCCTGCCGGAGGTTCATAGCTGTTCTGCGCTTGTAGACAACGCCGTCAAACTTTTTCTTTAATTCGAGAAAAACCTCGTCATTTTCTTTCGGGACACCGTAGCTCCTCAGTCTCAGCTTTTCCTTATAAACCGGCTTTTCAATGGAGTTCCTTATAAGAATTTTTGATGGCGTGTCATAATAAATACTGCATATCGTGCAATGAGGGTACTTATCCTCCGCTATGCGTCCTCCGGCGATTTTTAGCAGCTCGCCGCGCTGTCCGCCGTTTATTATGTATTTTTGTTCGTATCTTCTGAAGATACTCTGAAATTCTGCCATATGACCACTTCCGAAAGTATTTTCTTTAATAATATAATAAATGAAAGAATTTGAATTTTTTTAAAAATAAAATAAAATATTTGTAAACAAAGCTCCGCCCGCAATCGGACAGGCTCCGATTGCGGGCGGAAATTTTACACTGTATTCAGTAATCTGTTTGCCCGGTCAAGGCGTTTTCCCGGTCTGAGAGGGCGTGTTTTACCGATTTATTTCCTTAAGCTTAACTGTTATGAAATCTCTGACTTCTTTTTCGGTTTTCAGCGTGAGAACCTTTTCCGCTGTTTCGTCGGCAAGCTTCTTGTTCCATTTTGAGATATTACGCCGTGTTTTCAAAACATATGACGGTGAAACGCTGAATCCGTCAAGCCCGAACGATATGAGAAGCGGCAGCATCAGCGGGTCTGCGGCCGCCTCGCCGCACATCTCCACGGGTATGTCCGCGTCATGCGCGCATTCTGTTATATGTTTTATTGAGCGTATAACCGACGGGTCAAGCGGGGAACACAGGTAGTCAACTTTTGAGTTGCCCCTGTCTGCAGCCATAGTGTATTGTATAAGGTCGTTTGTCCCTATGCTGAAAAAATCCGCCTCCTCCGCGAATATGTCGGCTGTTATCGCTGCGGCGGGTGTTTCTATCATAATGCCGACCCTTACGCTGTCGTCAAAATCCACGCTTTCGGCGCTAAGTTCCCTTTTAATGTCCGCTATCAGGCACTTGACCGCGCGAATCTCCTCAACGCGGGATACGAGCGGAATCATTATATTGATTTTTCCGAAGGCGCTCGCGCGCAGTATGGCGCGAAGCTGTGCCCGGAATATATCCTCATTCCTCAGGCAGTATCTCACGGCGCGATTTCCGAGATAGGGATTTTCCTCCTTTTCGATTCCGAGATACGGAACGACCTTATCGCCGCCGATGTCGAGCGTTCTGATCGTTACGGAGCTTTCCCTGAACGTCAGGGCGGCCTTCTTGTACCACGCGAACTGCTCGTCCTCTGCCGGCGGTTCCTCCCTGCCGAGAAACATAAGCTCAGTCCTGAAAAGCCCTATCCCTTCGCCGCCGCATTCCCTCGCGCGAACCGCCTCGTCGGCGGAGCCTATATTGCAGTAAAGCTTTTTTAATATTCCGTCGCCCGTCACTGTCGGTTTGCCCTTGAAATAATTCAGCTCTCTGTGTTCCTCGTTAAAGCTGATCTGCTTGCGCGTATAGTCGCGCAGTGTATCCGCATCGGGAGAAACAACGATGTTTCCGCTCAAGCCGTCAACGATTACCCTGTCGCCGTTTTTAATCAGTTCCGCCGCGCCGTTTGCGCTGATTACTGCGGGAATGCCGAGTGCGCGCGCGATTATCGACGAGTGAGAGTTTTTCCCGCCGCGCTCGGTGATTATGCCGGCGATATTTTCACCGTTTATGTCAGATGTCATAGAGGGCGTTAGCTCCTCCGCGACTATGACGGTTTTCGCGGGCAGATCGCCGAGGCTAATCTCCTCAACGCCGAGAAGAATGGAAAGCATCGACGCTTTGACGTCGCGCACGTCAGCCGCGCGCTGGTTCGTAAGCTCGTCGTCGGCGGATAAAAATATATTTACAAACGAATTACACACATTAGAGAGCGCCTCCTCGGCGCATGTTCCGCCGGATATCAGCTTTTCGATTTCGTTTTTCATATACGGATCGTTGAGCATCAGGATATGTCCCCGCAGTATATCGCCCTCCTTTTTTCCCGCGCTTGCGGAGATTTTATCCGCCATGGCGTTTGTGCGCGCGGTAAATTCCGCGGAGGCGGCGCGGTAGCGTGACAGTTCCCCCTCAATGTCGGAAACCTCGTGATTTTCGTAAGAAAGACTGCCGCTTCCGACAACGAAAGCGCTTCCTATTCCTATTCCGTCCGAAACAGCGATTCCCTTTAACATAGGCAGCTTCACCCAACCCCCAAAAGTCGCCCGAATGATTCACATTATAAAGTTTGATTCTATCAGATTTTCCGCGCACGACAATGCTTCCTGCTCGTCGTCGCCGCTGCAGCGTATCTCAATGTCATCTCCGCACTTTATGCAGGCGGTGAGGACATTCATAAGGCTTTTTGCGTTGAAAGTCGTACCGTTATGGATAATATCGACATCGCAGGGGAATTTTCCCATTTCGCTTGCGAGAACTCCCGCTGTTCTCATATGAAGTCCGTCTGATGAAATAATTGTAAAAATTTTGCTTACCATCTCAATTTACGTCTCCTCTTATATTTTTTACTGTATTTAATAACATATGAATGTTGAATTGATATTTTGTCCCGACAATGCCGAAACGGCTTATGCGCTGAAAATACCCGTTTATGCCGGAGCTTCTCCGTGTAACCGTTATGCCGCCTGAAAGCAAATCAAATATCTCATACTATATAGTAACACAAATACTGTAATAATCAAGCATTTTTTCATATCGGCACACAACGGAGGAATTTTTTGCGCGCCTTGACGGGTCAGGCCCCTTATTTAGCCGATAACGTATATATTCCGCCGCACGCAGCATTAGAGCTGTTATTGAAATACTGCTGCAGGCTTTATTTTAATAATATATTAAATTTATTAAAGATTTATGCGTTATTAATCCCTTGACAATTCATATAGTTAAGTTTAAAATATTTCTAAGGGCAATTTACAAGCTGCCCCCATAACGGTTTTACTGTTATATTTTTTTGCCGCAAAGGCTGTTATTATATATTTAAATATTAAAATTATTTGATATTTCCTATGCGATTTTGGTACATTGTTTAAGGCGGCGCCGCATAAATGCCGTTTGCCGTATGATATATCCGCGGTCATATCGGGTACGCGCTTCCTTGAATGCAGCCGTTTTATGGTGATTCGTGTATGATTTCAATTCAGCTTTATAATTTTGGATTGTCAGATCTTTATTTTCAGCGGTGATTTGCGATATTTTCAGTTTCCTGCCGTAACGCATACAGGCGGGGTTCTGTGCGTATGGCGGTTGAATTATACCGAACCGTATTTAAAACGAGCTTTGTTCCGGATTTTAGATTTTATTTAATATAATGACGGCGCTTCCGCGGCAAATGACATAACCTTATAATTATATACTAAGGAAAAGGAGGTGCCTGTATTTATGGATTTATGGCTTGCGATTGTACTTATTATAGTTTTTGCCGCAGCCGCAGGTGTGGCTGCTTTCTTTGCCGGTGTTAAATACCGCAGGAAAATCGCCGAAAGTCAGATAGGTTCTGCCGAAAAAGAGGCTCAGCGCATAATTGATGAAGCCAAAAAAGACGCGGAGGCTCAAAAGAAGGAATCCATACTTGAGGGCAAGGACGAGATACATCGTCTGAGAAACGAGTCAGAGAAAGAGCTCAATGAACGACGCCGCGAGATACAGCGTCAGGAGCGCAGGATACAGCAGAAGGAGGAAAACCTAGAAAAGAAAATGGCCTCTCTCGAGTCAAAGGACGAGGCGCTCAATAAAAAGCTGAAGAGCGCCGAGGATAAGCTGTCAGAGGCGGAGGAGGTCAAGAAAACACAGCTTGAGGTTCTGGAGAATATCTCCAAGTTCACATCGGAGCAGGCGAAAGAGTACATACTTAAAATGCTCGAAAACGAGCTTGTCCATGAAAAGGCGGCAAAGGTTCTCGAATATGAGGAGAAAACACGTGAGGAAAGTGAAAAGAAGGCGAGAGAGATCATATCTCTCGCCATACAGCGTGTGGCTGCCGACCATGTTACTGAGGCTACTGTTTCTGTCGTTCCTCTGCCGAACGATGAGATGAAAGGGCGCATAATAGGCAGAGAGGGCAGAAACATCAGGGCTATTGAAACTCTCACGGGCGTTGACCTGATTATTGACGATACGCCCGAGGCGATAACTCTGTCATGCTTTGAGCCTGTGCGCCGCGAGGTCGCCCGCGTAATGCTCGAAAAGCTCATATCAGACGGCCGTATCCACCCCGCGCGCATTGAGGAAACGTACGAAAAGGCGCGCCGCGAGGTCGAAAACACCATCAAGGAGGAGGGTGAACGCGCTGTCATTGAGGCGGGCGTAAACGGCATACATCATGAGCTTATCAAACTTTTGGGCAGACTTCGTTACCGTACAAGCTACGGTCAGAATGTTCTCAACCATTCGCTCGAGGTAGCATATCTCGCGGGAATGATGGCGTCCGAGCTTGGACTTGACCCGACTCTCGCCAGACGCGCGGGACTGCTGCATGACATCGGCAAGGCTCTCGACCACGAGATAGAGGGCTCTCATGTCGAGATAGGCGTAGACGTCGCCCGCAAATACAAGGAGAGCGAAACGGTCATTCACGCGATACAAGCTCATCATGGCGACGTGGAGGCAAAGACGGTTATTGCCTGTATCGTTCAGGCGGCGGACGCGATTTCTGCCGCACGTCCCGGAGCGAGGCGCGAAAACCTTGAAAACTACATCAAGCGTCTTGAGAAGCTCGAGGAGGTCGCGTCGAGTTTTGACGGCGTTGAGCGCAGCTTCGCTATTCAGGCGGGACGGGAAATACGCATCATAGTCAAGCCCGAAAAAATCAAGGACGACGAAATGGTTCTGCTCGCGCGTGATATTTGCCGCAAGATTGAAACCGACGTCGAGTATCCCGGTCAGATAAAGGTCAATATCATAAGAGAAAGCCGCGCGTTTGACTACGCGAAATAATTAAATAAGGGGCTTGCTGTTATTCAACGCGGCAAGCCCGGCATAATCGGCAGGGGACTCGGTCCCCTGCCGATTGCGTTAATGTCACCGCCCGACAGGCGGCGTCCTGCCTGAGCTGTAAAATAACGGTCCCCCGCCGGTGAAAAACTATCGGCGGGGGATTTGTATATTATTCAAGCGTCTATATTCACATGGTTTTGAAGCCGGTCCCCGGCCTTGTCGATGTACTCCGAAACGGTATCGGAGTTTTCATTTATCCACTGCTCCGCTTTGTCGGTGTACTCCTTGATAGTGTCGGAGTTGTTATCGACCCATGCCTCAGCCTGATCCTCATATTCCGCGAGCTTATCTCTGTTTTCGTCAATCCACAACTCAAAGTCATCGCTGTATTCCGCCAGTACGTCGCGGTGTCCGGCTATCCACCTTTTGGCCTTGTCTGTCGCGGAGTCAAGCGTGTCGGCGAGAACATCATTTGATTGTATGATGACGCTTTTTTCCTTTGGGATAAATTCCTTGACGGACAATGTGAGTTTTATGCCCTCTGTCTCTGTTTCAAACGAAACGGGCAGAGAAATTGTCATATGCTCATGCTCCGCTTTTTCGCCTAACGTTTTATCAAGTATCTTTTCCAGTATAACGTCGGGTATCGGCAGCATACCTACCTTAGCGTTTGACAGCTTTATATCAAGCGTTTTTTCGGGGCTTACGGAAAAATCGGCATTAGAGCAAAAGGAAAAATCGCGTTCGGAGTTCCCGGTGTCAAGTCGCACTCTGCCGTAGATCTCAGTAAGTCCGTCCTCATGGAAATAAACCGCGAGGTCCTTAAGGGCGGAGTCTTTATTCGCGTTCAGGACCTTTCGTATGTAGGAGTTTACCTCGCTGTCGTCTGCGGTGTATTCCTTGCCGAAAACAGCGGCCTTGGCGGCTTCGGCGATAAGGTTGCAGTCAACAGTGACTGTGTCCTCTGTCGAATATTTTTCGCCGTATGGATCCTGACAGGCAAGGGCGACGCACGCCGCCGCCGCTCCGGCGGTCAGGATAATGAGAACGAATAAGGTAAGTATTACCGTCTTAAAAACGCTTTTCTTTTTTTTAACTGTTTTACTCAAAAAATCAGCTCCGAAATGTCTATGACGCAATTTATGTTCTCATAAATAATGTATGCTCATTATATCATTTTAATTAAATGGTAAAGGCATTTTTTCTGCGTAATAAGCGCTTTTTGTTTTAATCGTCATGGAGTCCAAACGGAATGACGGCTGACAGTTCTATCGCAGAGTGGCTATGGTTACGCCCGAATCGCCCTCGCCGTATGTGCCGAGGCGGAACGATACGACCGACGGGTGACTTTTGAGATGAGTCTGGATCTCCCTGCGGAGGACTCCCGTACCCTTGCCGTGGATTATCGTCAGTGTGTTAAGTCCTGTGAGTATTGCTGAATCTATCGCGCTGTCAACGGATACTAAAGCCTCCGTGACTGTCTGACCGCGCAAATCCACCTCCGCCGACGCGGCGCGGCTGACGTCTGTCCTTACTGTTCGCGTTGCTTTTCGGACGGGCTTTTTAATGTTATCCTCCTTGAGAAGTCTGAGATTTGAGAACTCAACCCTCATTTTGACGATGCCCGCCTGAACAAGAGCGGTCTGGCTGCTTTCGTCAACCTCTATAACAGAGCCCTTTTTGTCAATGTCATAAATGAGTACGTTATCGCCGCTTTTCAGACTGCGCGGAAGTACATATTCGTCGGATTTGCGGCGCTCTACCGGGTCGGCGTCGTTTTCCATATTGCGAATGCCCGCCTTTAGCTTTGCCTTGTCTTCGGCGGTGACATTTTGCTTTTTCTTTACCGCTTCAAGCTCGTCAAGCAGCGCGTAGACCTGAGCGCGCGCCTTTTGGACTATGTTTCCCGCCTGCGACTTAGCGAGGTCAAGCTCGTTTTTGGCGTCCTTTTCAATGCGTTCGGCGCGTTCGGACGCCTCCTTGAGGAGCCGTTCCGCTTCACGCTTTGTGTTCTCAGCCTCGAGCAGTTTTTCCTCAAGTTCAAGTCTGTTGTCCTCAAGCTTTTTGACTACCTCCTCAAAGCGTGTGTTCTCATGGGAGAGCAGTTCCTCCGCGCGGGAAATAATATCGCTGTCTATTCCAAGGCTTTGTGAGATGGCAAAGGCGTTTGAGCGTCCCGGCATACCGATCAGAAGTCTGTATGTCGGGCGGAGCGTTTTAATGTCAAATTCGCAGCAGCCGTTTTCCACTCCGTCCGTGTCGAGTGCGAAGCGTTTTATTTCGTCATAATGTGTAGTCGCCGCAAGGCGGACGCCCATAGAGCGCAGACGCTCGAGTATCGCCATAGCGAGAGCCGCGCCCTCCGCCGGGTCTGTACCCGAGCCAAGCTCGTCTATAAGTACAAGTGAACGGTCATCGGCGCGTTTAAGTATCTCAATAATCGTTGTCATATGCGAGGAAAAGGTTGAGAGTGATTGCTCTATGCTCTGTTCATCGCCTATGTCCGCGAGAACATTCGTAAATACGGAAAGCTCGCTGTTGTCGGACGCGGGTATCATAAGTCCGCACATAGCCATAAGTGAAAAAAGCCCTATGGTTTTGAGGGTGACCGTCTTGCCGCCCGTGTTGGGACCCGTTATCACGAGAGTGTCGAACGAGGTGCCCAGCTCAATGTCTGTCGCGACGACTTTTTTCGGATCGATAAGCGGATGACGCGCCTTTTTTATGACAATTTTGCCGTTATCGTTCAGGACGGGAGCGGTAGCTTTCATTTTGTACGCGAGGCTTGCCTTTGCAAAAATCACATTCAGCTGAGCGAGTATATCATAGCTTCTGCAAAGAGAGTCGGCGTTCGCTCCTGCCTCCGCTGACAGGTTCATAAGTATTTTTTCTATCTCGGCCTGTTCCCTTGAGCGGAGTATCCTTATATCGTTATTTGCCTCGACTACTCCCATAGGCTCGATAAATACGGTCGCGCCGCTTGATGATGTATCGTGTACAAGACCGGGAACGGAGGAACGGAACTCCGCCTTAACGGGAATAACGAATCTGCCGCCGCGAATAGTGATGATTGTGTCTTGGAGAAATTTCTGATATGAGGAGCTGTGAATAATCTTGTCAAGGCGTTCTCTGACCCTTGATGAGGCGGCGGCGATTTTACGCCTGACGTCCTGCAGTTCATGTGACGCGGTATCCGCTATTTCGTCCTCGGACAAAATAGATGATGTGATTTTTGTTTCGAGATATTTATTTGGCGTTAGAAGATTAAAGCGCATATCGAGCTTGGTTTCCACAGACGCGCTTTTTTTGCGCCATTCGACGAGGGAGCGTATGACGCGGAGAAGTTCCGCTATTCTCAAAAGTTCGAGCGTGTTGAGCGCCGCCCCTGCCTGTGCGCGCCGGAGAGCGTTCGTCATATCGTGAACCTCCCCGAACGACGGTATCCCGAATCGTCCCGCGAGCATATGCGCGTCGCTTGTTTCCGCGAGAAGTTCGCGCGCCTCAAAAAGCCCGCTTGACGGAGTAAGTTTCAGCGCCGCCTCACGCGCTCGTTCCATAGAGGTTTCCTGTGCGAGGAGCGAGAGTATCTTATCAAGCTCAAGGCTTTTATAATATTTATTTTCCATATGTTTATTCAATCCTCAAGTATACATAATAACTGTATATACAATATTTATTTTCCGCTGTGGCATGTATTTTTTCATTAAGCCTTTATCGTATTATAAAAATCGAGTGACGCGAAGCCTTTTCCCACTGTATAAAGCAGGTACCGTTCGGCGGCGTCCGAAAATTCTTTCAGAGAATCCCCCGTGACGTTAAAGGAGAATATTTTTTCAAAATCCGCATAAATACTGTGGCGCATTGATGTCAGAGCGCCCCGGTGGAGGGGAATATACCCGTGTTTTCCGTCATAGCATTTTCCGCAGAGAAGTATTCCGTCGCCGCACGAGAAATACATAATGTCGGATTCGTATGTCTTGCATTCGTCACAGCAGACAAGATTCGGCATGAAGCCCGCGAGCGCGAGCAGCCGCAGCTCAAAAACAGCCTTAATAAGCGGGAGCGGTCTTTTTTCGTGCGCGATAAAGTACAGTGAGTTAAGGGCGAGTCTTAGATAGGGTACGGGTTCGGAATCCTCCGGTACAATATTTATAAGCAGCTCGCACAAATATTGTGCCAGCGCCAGCTTTTCAATATCCGACCTAAGTTCATAGAAAACGTTCAGCGGCTCTGCCGAGTCGAGTATGTATTTATCCCGCCTCAAATAGATATGAAGGCGGGAATAGCAAAGGGACTGAGAGCCTGTACACGTTGACGATTTTATATTTTTGGCGTTTCTCGCGAAGCAACGCACAATGCCGTTGCTCTCCGTCAGAATGGTGACTATCTTATCATTCTCACCTAAGTTCTGCTCCGTCAGGATAAGTCCCTTTGTTAATATTTTCATAGCAATTGTCCTCCGAAGAGTTAGACTTTTTTTCAGCGCAGTAGGTTAAGTAATCCTCTACTTTACCTGTTTCAGTGAAATTATCCCACGCGGTATTTTCGTCCATATCTTATTACCTCCGCTTGATTTTAAGCCATATCCCATCACTAAAATTATCTGCGAATACATCACAGAATATAGCTTGTAAAATCAGGAAGGTGCGGTCGAGTGCCTCGACGTGCAAGTCGCGGTCGAGTGCCTCGACGTGCAAGTCGCGTAATCGCTCGGCAAGCCTCGCTCGGCGTCGGCGGGGGGGACGTTTACTGCCGCGTGGGGAAGAATTTACCAATGAATTACCATACAGAAAAACTTACTGCGCGTCACACATACAGCCCCTTATAATGTCAAAGTTTTTCGCCGCATGGTCGAGTGCCTCGAAGTGCAATTTGCGGTCGAGTGCCTCGAAGTGCAAGTTGCGGTCGAGTGCCTCGACGTGCAAGTCGCGTAATCGCTCGGCAAGCCTCGCTCGG
>CAYLOD010000013.1:0-2554 GCA_964385235.1 uncultured Clostridium sp. | reverse complement strand
ACTGCCGCGTGGGGAAGAATTTACCAATGAATTACCATACAGAAAAACTTACTGCACGTCACACATACAGCCCCTTATAATGTCGAAGTTTTTCGCCGCATTGCGAAAAACGATTTCGCGTCACAGGCATTCGACTATTGATCAAAACTGTGTTCATCGTAGCCCAATGAGCGGAGGATTCCCTCGCGGTTTCGCCAGTCCTCTTTTACCTTTACCCATATTGTCAGGTTTATTTTGCAGCCGAAGAATTTTTCCATGTCGGCGCGGGCATAGCTCCCGATTTTTTTAAGCATTGACCCGCCCTTTCCGATTATGATTCCCTTGTGGCTCGGCTTTTCGCAGTACACTGTCGCGTCTATGTCGGTGATGTCGCTGTTTTCGCGCTCTTTCATGCGCTCTGCGACGACGGCGGAGCCGTGCGGAACTTCTTTATCAAGAAGCCGCAGCATTTTTTCACGAATAATTTCTGCCGCAATAACACGTTCAGGCTGGTCGGTGAGCGTATCCTCGTCAAAGAAGTGTATGCCCTCCCTTGCGAGCGCTTTCAGTTCATCTTTTAGAGCGTTTATCCCGTCATTCGTCCGCGCCGAGCACGGAACGACCGCCTCAAAGTCATACAGTGCGGATAGCCTTGCTATTTGAGCCGCGAGCCTTGTCTTGTCTTTAAGGACGTCTGTTTTGTTTATAGCGAGTACAGCGGGCAGACCGAGCGCCTTGAATCTTTCGATAAGCTCAAGCTCCTCCGGCATTACGTCCCTGTCCGCCTCTGTCACGAGCAGACAGGCGTCGACGCCCGCGACGGACTCGTTTACGGAGCGTACCATGAATCTGTCAAGGGAATTTCTCGGCTTGTGAAGTCCGGGCGTGTCCGTGAACACAAGCTGTGTTTCGGCCTCCGTCAGCACACCCATGATCCTTGTGCGCGTAGTCTGGGGCTTAGATGAAACGATAGCTACTTTCTGACCGAGCAGGGTGTTGAGTATTGAGGACTTTCCGACATTCGGACGGCCGACTATGGCTATAAACGCCGTTTTTGTTTCTGTACTGTTCATGTTTTTCTCCTGGATTTCAATTTCGCTTTTTTGCGGAAATATCTTAAAAGGCGGGCTATTCTGACAGGTCCCACGATTATATATATTAAGGCTATTATAAACGAAATTATCAGAATTGCAAGAGAATAGGGATTTGACGCGAGGTAATTGTATATGTTTATATATCCGTTCGGGTTTGTGAAAAAGCACAGTGCGACTCCCAACGCTCCGAGCGAGATGATAAGCACAGCTCCCGCAGAGGTGTCCTTTGCCGCCTCGTTAAGCCTGTTGTACTCCATGCCGAAGCGGTTTGCTATACGCTCAATCGAGGTGTTGAAAGTTTCCGCCGCCAGAACTGCGGCTATCGTCATGATCAGGATCGCGTAATCGGTTTTGGAAAGATCAAAAAAACGCGCGAAAACAAGAACATATACAGCAATAACCGTATGTATTCTCATGTTTCGCTCGTTTTTTATGCAGTATATTATTCCCTTAAACGCGAATTTAAAGCCTCTCAGGAATTTTTTCATTTGTTGTCGTCCATTACATAGCTTGAGGACGCCGGAAGTCCAAGCTGAGTCATTATCTGTTCTTCCTTCTCTCTCATGCGCAGCCGCTGAAGCCCGTTGTCCTCATGGTCGTAGCCGAGCAGATGCAGCATCGAGTGAGCCGTAAGATATCCGATCTCACGCTGCAGGCTGTGTCCGAATCTCTCCGCCTGCTCGACCGCGCGCTCGATAGATATAACTATGTCGCCGAGGATCTTGGCGCCTGTCGTCGGGTCAATATCATACTTGCCGTTCTCGCCCATAGGGAACGAAAGCACGTCTGTTTCGACGTTTTTGTTTCGGTACTGTGCGTTCAGGGATTTTATCTGCTGATTGTTGACGATAGTTACGCTTATCTCGACCGATCCTTGAAACTCTTCCATTTTTAATACAGCGTTGCAGCAACGGCGTATCAGCATTCTAAGTCCCGTGGGGATTTTGACATCCTTTTGCTTGTTCGTGATGATTACCTTGATTTTGTCCATTGTGACATCTTCCTTTCTGACGGACGTGTGTCCGAACTATTATTTATCTCTGTGTTCCGCCGCGCGCTCATAGGCCTTTATTATGTCCTGAACAAGCCTGTGACGCACAACGTCCTTTTCAGTGAATGTGATATTCTGTATGCCGTCAATATTTTTAAGGACTCTGACGGCGTCCTTCAGTCCCGAACGGCAGCCGTTCGGCAGGTCTATCTGCGTTATATCGCCCGTTATAACCATCTTTGAGTTAAAGCCGAGGCGTGTCAGGAACATTTTCATCTGTTCGGGGCTTGTATTTTGCGCCTCGTCAAGTATGATAAAGCTGTCGTCGAGAGTGCGGCCTCTCATATAGGCGAGGGGAGCGACTTCGATATTCCCCCGCTCGAGATACCTCTGGTATGTTTCCGCGCCGAGCATATCAAAGAGCGCGTCGTACAGCGGCAAGCTGTCTGAAATTGAAGAATCCATTGGGAAAATCAGAGGGCTTGACGCT
>CAYLOD010000012.1:0-32413 GCA_964385235.1 uncultured Clostridium sp. | reverse complement strand
GATTGAAACTCTCCCGTCTGTCAATACTATTGCCGACGGTATTGCCGTAAAAACACCGGGTGAAAACACATTTGAGCTTTGCAGGAACTATGTTGACGAGATTATCACGGTCACCGACGATGAGGTCGCGACAGCTATTCTGTCGCTTATGGAGAAGCAGAAGCTCGTTGCCGAGGGCGCGGGCGCGGTATCTGTCGCGGCTGCTATGTTTAACAAATTTCCGATAAAGGGCAAAAATGTTGTCTGTCTTGTTTCGGGCGGTAATATTGATGTTACGATTCTTTCGCGTGTTATCAACCGGGGTCTTAAAATGACGGGCAGACTTTCCGACCTGACACTCGAGCTTTTGGACAAGCCCGGTGAGCTTCAAAATGTATCGAAGATTATAGCTGACCTCGGCGCGAATGTCGTCGCGGTAAGCCATGACCGCGCGGAAATAAATTCCGACATTAACTCCTGCTATCTTAAGCTGTCGCTTGAAACCCGTGACCGCAGGCATATTGAAACAATTAAGAGCGAGCTTAAAAAGAACGGCTATAATCTTCTGCACATTTAAATTGATTTAGGTATTGTCCGACAAGATATTTTAAGAGGCTGTTATCTTAATAACTTTTCGGAAAAATAAATATCGGTGATTTCGTCACTCGATTTTACGGACATTTCATATTGCAGTTTACAAAATTATATCTTGACATTTTATATGAATTAAGATATTATAATAAAGTCGTTTAGCAAAACACAGGCTTGATAATTTAAAAATTTTTATGTGTCCGTCGGGGCGGAGCCCGGCGGGACGGGGCCCAACGGGACGGGGCCCTATGGGAAACATCAATCGTTTCATCGGGGAATCCCCCGGCTGAAAAGCTCAAAATTGCTCTGTGTTTTTTGCGGCTTGTTGAAGTTGCGCCTGAAACACACGGAGAGGTATCGAAGTGGTCATAACGGGGCTGACTCGAAATCAGTTTGAGAGCAATCTCACGCGGGTTCGAATCCCGCTCTCTCCGCCAAATAAGAACCTCGTTCCTGATACAAGGCGTATCGGGAACGAGGTTCTTGCTTTTGCATGAAAGGGCTTGAAATCAGGTTGTTTTCGCGCTGTTCACGTAACCCGCTCATGCTTTTAAGAAAACGGCTCTGATTTTTCTGTCCTTGCTGTCATCAACGAAAAGAAAGCAATCAACGGAAAAACTGTTGAAGCTGTTTTTCAAAAGTAAGTTCAGCTTATAGTGCAGTCAGTCGGTAAAATAAATTTTCAGACTTTTTTTAGCGTACCTTTTTTGGCAGTAAAAATATTCGGAATTATGTAACAAATTTATCGAATCCTCTTGACAATGAACCGCTCGATATAGTATAATTCAATTTGTATCGTATGACACAATACCCCTGCCGTGCGGCGGATGGGAGGGAAATTAAATGGCTGAAATCAGAATTAAAGATAACGAATCTCTTGAGAGCGCTCTCAGAAGGTTTAAAAAGCAATGTGCAAGAGCCGGTGTTATCGCTGAAGTTCGCAAGAGAGAGGCTTATGAAAAGCCTTCCGTTAAACGGAAGAAAAAGTCTGAGGCGGCTCGCAAGCGTAAATATAAATAAGCTTGTCAGCAGTAACATTTCTGCAAATTAAATGACAAATTAAGGACCTGCCCTGAAAAGTATGAGCCGTAATATAGCGGCAGCCTTTCGGGCAGTTTTTTTATTTAATTTATTTGGAGGCGTCATAGTGCTCACACCGACTGTTGCGTTAAAAGACTTTAGCGATGTTACCCCCGAACTTCTCAGAAAGTATGATATCGACGCTGTTATTCTCGATGTTGATAATACTGTTTCGCCGCCGTCCTCCCATGAAATCTACGAGGGCGTCGAGGATTGGCTCGATGAAATCAAAGGTATGGGCATAGAGGTAGTAATATGCTCCAATAACTTTAAAAGGAGGGTATATCCCTTCGCGAAAAGCATAGGCCTTGACTGTGTAGCTATGAGCATGAAGCCGCTTCCGTTCGGATTTATCCGCGCGAAGAAAAAGCTTTCTGTAAAGCCGAAAAACGTTTTTGTTATCGGCGACCAGATTTTTACCGATATTTTAGGCGCAAAGCTTGCCGGCATGAAGTCCGTGCTGCTTATTCCGCGGTCTCCGGAGCACGGTGTGACGATTAAAATACGCCGCCTGATGGAACGCCCGATAAGGAAGAAACTTTACGGGGAAAAATATAAATGACATTTTACCGAAGGGAATGATAGTATATGAAGAAAATACTTTTAATACTCGGTCCGAACCTGAACATGGTGGGTATCCGTGAAAAGGGTGTTTACGGGACGGAAACAGCTGAGAGTATCAACAATGATATTCTTGCAAAGGCAGAGTCGCTTAATGTTGATTGTGAGATCTATCAATCAAATCATGAGGGAGATATAATCGACAGGATACACGCGGCTTACGGAAAGGTTGACGGTATTATAATAAACGCGGGCGCGCTCACACATTACAGCTATGCTCTGCGCGACGCGATCGCGTCTGTTTCTATACCGACGATAGAGGTGCATATGTCCAATATTCATGCACGCGAGGATTTTCGCAACATGTCCGTTATTTCCGCTGTGTGCAGAGGAATAATCGCGGGCTTTGGGAAAGACGTGTATATGATGGCACTTGAGGAGCTTGCGGCGGATAACTGATGTATTTTGAGAGGTGAACACTATGACTAAAACAAGGGAGCTGGCTCATTTAATTCCGCCATATGCCGACGCCGCGCTTATATATTCTCAGGTCAACCGCAAATATTTTACGGGATTTGTTTCATCTGTCGGTTATCTTCTCGTCACAAAGCATGAAACATATCTCTTTGTCGATTTTCGGTATGCCGAGGCGGCCCGCGCTGTTGCCAAAAACTGCAAGGTGATACAATTCAGAAAATTCACCGAAAGTCTGAGAGATGTTATAAGGAGCGATAATCTCCATGTGATAATGCTTGAGGGCTCGGCGTTTACGCTTAATATGATGAACGAGCTCGAGGAAACATTTAAGCTTTGTAATGTCAGCACAATAAAAACTGACGAGCTTGACAAGATAATTTCACGCATGAGGGTTATAAAATCCGACGAGGAAATAAAAATGATGCGCAGAGCGTCGGAGCTCACAGAAGATGCGCTTAAGGAAACGCTTAAGCGTATCGAGGCAGGAGTCAGCGAGCGTGATTTGGCGCTGTTTATGGAAATGTATATGCGCAAAAACGGCGCAAAGGGCGTCGCCTTTGACCTGATTATAATTTCAGGCAAAAAGACCTCAATGCCGCACGGTGTTCCCGATGATAAGAAAATCGAGAGGGGCGACCTTATTACGCTTGATATAGGCGCGGATGTGGACGGCTACAAAAGCGACATGACCAGAACAGTCGCGCTCGGTGAAATAAGCGACTATCAGGCAAAGGTATATAACGTCGTGAAAAATGCCCAGCAGACAGCCTTGGATAAAATAAGGGACGGGGCTGCCTGCGGTGAGGTCGATAAAGCGGCGCGGGATATTATAAACGCCGCGGGTTTTGAAGGCTGCTTCGGTCACGCGACCGGACACGGCGTCGGGCTCGATATCCACGAAACTCCCTCTCTGTCGCCCGATAACTCATACAAGCTCGCGAGCGGAATGGTTGTTACGTCCGAGCCGGGCATATACCTTGACAACGAGTTCGGAGTGAGAATAGAGGACATGGTGCTTGTCACGGAGAACGGCTGCAAAAACTTCAATTCATTTACTAAGGATCTCATTATCCTTTAATTAAAATAAAAAAATTGTTAAATTTATCCGTATTTGTCATTGTTAATTGATTAAACGGTTGCTTTTTCTGTTTATTTATTGTATACTAAGACGTATAAAGGCAATATGCGGGCATGAGAGTACGCTTTGCTTTAAATATAAGACAGTTATTCTTGAAATAATGGGAGGATTCTTTAAATGATTTCAGCAGGTGATTTCAGAAACGGCGTAACCTTTGAGATGGAAGGAAACGTGTTTTCCATAGTTGAGTTCCAGCATGTTAAGCCGGGCAAGGGCGCGGCTTTTGTCCGCACTAAGATTAAAAATGTCATTACGGGCGCGGTCGTTGAAAAGACCTTTAACCCGAACGATAAGTACCCCACAGCTTATATCGACAGACGCGATATGGAATATCTCTATAATGACGGGGATCTCTACTACTTTATGGACAACGAAACTTATGAGCAGCTTCCAATCAATGCCTCGACTCTTTCGGACAACTTTAAGTTTGTTAAGGAGAATATGATATGCAAGGTTCTGTCGTATAAAGGCAACGTTTTCGGCGTAGAGCCTCCTAACTTCGTTAAGCTTGAGGTTACTAAGACTGACCCGGGCTTTAAGGGCGATACCGCTACTAATGTGACTAAGCCTGCGACACTTGAAACAGGTGCCGAGATCAAGGTTCCGCTCTTTATCAACGAGGGCGACGTTATCGAGATCGACACGAGAACAGGCGAATACATGGCTCGCGCTTAAAGTTATATGATCTTAAAAATTGAAAGAAGTGTTTATCAATGGGTATCAATGAAAAGGCTGCATATATCAAGGGTTTGATTGAGGGCTTAGAGCTTGATAAAAACGATAAGACTGTCAAGGTTTTAAACGCGATAGTTGATCTTCTCGGTGAAATCACTTCGTCCGTATCCGACCTTGAGGAATCCTATGATGATCTGTGCGAACAGGTCGATGAAATAGATGAGGATCTCGCGTCACTTGAGGAGGACTATTACGAGGAAGCCGAAGATTATGATTCATCTGTTGAAAATGAAAACTTCTATGAGGTAACTTGCCCGAACTGTGGCAAAACAACATATATGGATGAGAATACGCTTCTCGCGGGCAGCATTTCCTGCCCGAACTGCGGCGAGGAGCTTGAGTTTGATTATTCCGGCAACAATGATAATGATGAAGAGAATGCAGACGCCACTTATGGCAGCAATGAGGACGGCAAATAATCAGTCCGAGTAGCTGAGCGATCGGAAAGCGGAATCTTGCTGAAGCTGTGCAGGATTCCGCTTGATTTATAGAGAAAGGGAGATTACATGATTTTACAAATAATAAGCGGACTGTTCAGAGGCGAGGGTGTAGATCTGATAACATTGATGACGAGCATACTCGCTTCCCTGCTTGTAATATTTCTTATACTGCCGCTGCATGAATGCGCGCACGCTACCGTCGCGAGCTGGTACGGCGATAAAACCGCGAAAATGCTCGGCAGACAGACGCTTAACCCCTTAAAGCATATTGACTATGCGGGTGCGCTCTCGCTTCTGCTTTTCGGCTTTGGCTGGGCAAAGCCCGTACCCGTAAACCTCGACCACAGAAAAAATCCAAAGGCGGATATGGCGGTCGTAGCGCTCGCGGGACCGCTTTCAAACCTTATAGCGGGAATTATTGCGGGAATTTTATTAAACCTGATCGTGTCCGTTGACACATCATCGGTTTTCGTTCTTTACGGAACCGATCCGAACAGCTTTGCGTCCTTTATGGTTCTCTTCCTTTATTATTTTTTGACGATAAACATTTCCCTTGCGGTCTTTAATCTTATCCCCGTTCCTCCGCTTGACGGCTCGAAGGTACTTATGGCGTTCCTGCCTGACAAAATATGCTGGAAGATCGAGCGCAATCAGGCTTTGATTTCAATGATATTGATGGCGGCTTTATTTCTTGGTGTGTTCAGCGGTCCTCTTTCGGCGGCGCAGTCAAAGCTTACGGAATGGATAATTAAACTTACGGCGCTGATTTTCCCGAATAGTCCCTTTAATCCGAATTGATGTATAGGAACATTTGAAAATGGAAAAAATATTATATAAGCTGCCTGATTTTGAGGGACCTCTTGACTTGCTGCTCCACTTAATAAATAAAAATAAGCTGAATATTTATGATGTCAGAATAACCGATCTTCTGAACCAGTATATGGAGCATCTCGACCTTATGAGAGAAAACGATATGGATGTCACAAGCGAGTTCCTCGATATGGCGTCGCGTCTTGTGGAGATAAAGTCATGTGAGCTTCTTCCCAAATATGAGGAGGGTGAAAAGCTCAAGGAGGAGCTTCAGGGTCAGTTGCTCGAATACCGGGAGTGCCGAAGGGCTGCCGGAAAGCTGTCTGAAATAATCAGTTTTGACGATTACTGCCGTGAGCCAATCAAAATGAAGGCCGATACGACATATAAAAGAAGCCATGAGCCGTCCGTGCTTGCTGCCGCATATATTTCCGCTGTCGGCAGAGGAAGGAAAAATCTGCCGCCCTCCGAGGAGGAGTTTTCCGTTATCGTTAAACGAAAAATTGTTTCCGTTTCCTCAAGGATAATTGCCGTTATGCGTTTGCTTTGGAACGGCAAGCCGTTTAAATATTCAGAGCTGTTTGAGAAAAGTGAAAGCAAAAGCCAGATGGTCGCGACGTTTCTCGCGGTTCTTGAGCTGATAAAGGGAAAGCGCGTCAGAGTGGAGGGCGACGGCGAATATACTCGGATACGAATGATGCAAAGGCGGTGATTGACTTTTGGTTGAAGAAAAGCTTAAGCCTGCGATAGAGGCTGTCCTTTTCGCGTGCGGCACGCCCGCCGAAACGGCGAAAATTGCCGAAGCACTTGACATATCTGCCGATAGGGCAGAGGAACTGATCCAATCGCTTATGGAGGATTATTCAAGGCGCGGCTCGGGCATAAAAATCGTCAGGCTCGGAAAAAGCTATCAGATGTGTACAGAAAGAGAATATGCGGAAATAATCAGGACGGTTCTCGACCTCAGAAAAAATACGCCTCTCTCTCAGGCGGCTATGGAGGTTCTCGCGATAATAGCCTATAATCAGCCTGTTACCAAGGCTTTTGTAGAGCAGATAAGAGGCGTTGACTGCTCCGGCGTCATATCAAGCCTTGTCGCAAGGGAGCTTATTGAGGAAAGGGGCAGACTGGAGCTTCCGGGGCGTCCTCTGATATATGGTACAACAGAGAACTTTCTGCGTTGCTTTAACGTGAGTGATGTAAGCGAACTTCCCCCTTTGCCTCAAAAGGAATCGGAGGAAGATTTAAATCATGCGGCTGACAATGCTTCTGCCGGAGAAAATGACGACGGACAAGCCACGGCGGAAAATACAGGTCAGTCGGTTAGAGAAGCGGAACCATGACGGCGCTTTATATAACAGGCGGGATTTTGATTTTTATTTTTTTGATTTTGATGATGCCGATTTCCTTTCGCTTCAAATATGAAGGAGAGCCGGAACTTTTTTTGCGGTATCTTTTTATAAAAATCAGACTTGTCCCGCCAAAGGAAAAGAAAAATAAACCTCCTCAGCAGGAAAAAGAGCAAAAAAAGCCTGAGGAAAAAAAGAAGAAAAAAGAAAAAAGTCCGTTTAAGATTTTGTACGAAAAGCAGGGACTCGACGGTCTGCTCAATATAGCTAAGGAAGCCGCCGCTATTGTGACGAATACTTCAAGCGGTATTCTGCGGCATACGGTTATCGGCAAATTGAAGATAGACCTTGTAATAGTCGGCGATGACGCCGCCGACACCGCGCTGAAATACGGATATGCCTGTACGGGGATTTATCCCGCGGTTTCTGTTATAGATTCAAATATGAAGCTCAAGCGTAAAGAAATTGATATAGCAGCCGGCTTTAATGAACCGGAAATGAAAATTTTCGTTGAAAGCAAGGCAAGCATTCGTCCGTTATTTCTTTTAGGTACGGCGATTTCCGCTGCCGTCAAGGGTATAAAGCTTATACTTAAAATAAAAAATGATATTGAGTAATAACATAATTGAAAGGAATGGTTTAAAATGGCTGAACATCAAATAGAGGGACTTATGGAAACTACCCTCGACAAAATCAAGCAAATGGTAGATGTAAACACCGTAATAGGAACACCCATTACGACTGCCGACGGCACTACGATAATACCTGTATCCAAGGTGACATACGGCTTTGCTTCAGGAGGCTCGGAATTTGCCACAAAAAAATCCGAGAACAATACGCTTTTCGGCGGCGGTTCGGGAGCGGGCGTTACTATTAACCCGATCGCTTTTATTGCTGTTTCCAACGGCGAGGCCAAACTGCTGAGTATTCAGAATTTTAAGGACAGTCAGGACAGAGCTGTTGCAATGGTTCCCGAACTTATCGATAAAATTGTCGGACTTTTCAAAAAGGATAAAAAGGACGGAAAAAATAAGGACGGGAAAAATGCAGACGACAATAAGAAGGACGAGGAAAATAAGGATAATAAAGATAATAAAGGAGATTCTGACACGGCCTCAGATATAGAATAATTACTTCATACAGGTTATCCCTATAAGCCGCCGAGCATATAAATATTATGATTTTATTTATTGTTCGGCGGTGATTACATATGAAAAGGGCAGCTGCTGTTTTATTGTGTTTGACGTTTTTGCTGTATTCTTTTATAACTCCCGGCGCGAGCGATATATCTGCGGCGGCAAAGGCTGCCGAGAGCGCCCCGTCCGTTTCCGCGCTAAGTGCGATACTGTATTCGCCCGACAGCGGTGCGATAATTTATGAAAAGGATATTCACACAAGGCGCCCGATAGCGAGCATAACAAAAATAATGACGGCGCTGCTGGCGTTCGAGGCCGCCGGATCAAACGACCGTGAGGTCAAGTTTAAGTCGTCAATGCAGGCCGAGGGTTCAAGTATGTACTTGAAAAACGGCGAGATTTTGAAGCTTTCGGAGCTTGCTAAGGGAATGATGATGGTTTCCGGCAATGATGCCGCAAATGCGATAGCCGTCACTCTCGGAGGAAGTGTTGAGGGCTTTGCTGAGCTGATGAATAAAAAGGCAAAAGCTCTCGGCATGAATGACACTCATTTTGTTACGCCGTCGGGACTTGACGATGAGAACCACTACTCAAGCGCGTATGATATGGCTGTACTGACGTCGTACGCTATGGAAAACGAGCAGTTTTGCGGCACTGTAGGTCAAAAGAGCATAGCGGTAAAATATGTTTCCCCCGAAAATAAAACTCAGGTCTGCGAAAACCACAACAGGCTTTTATCTTTATATGACGGGTGCATCGGTGTTAAGACGGGCTTTACAAAGGCATCAGGCAGAACGCTTTCGAGTTGCGCGGAGCGTGACGGTGTACGGCTCGTCTGCGTCACACTAAATGACGGCGACGATTGGAACGACCACCAAAGGCTCTATGATTACGGATTTTCCAGAGTAAAGAGCGTTAAGCTTTGTGATAAAAACGAGGGGATAGAGGCACAGACAGTCGGCGGTGAAGTTGATACCATAATGCTTTATCCATCACGCGATGTTACCGTTCCCATTCTGGACGGTGAGCAGGAAAGCATAGAAACCGAGGTAATCCTTCCGCGTTTTCTGTACGCGCCTGTTCGCAAGGGCAAAGCCGAGGGTAAAATAATATTTCGCGTAAACGGCAATGTGATAGGCTGCTCCGACCTTGTCGCAAGAAATGAGTGCAAGGCACTCGTTCGTAAAAAAGGATTTTTTGAAAAGCTGTTCGGAGGATAGCCTGTTGGAAATACGGCGGTATGAATAATAGAAATGAGGAAAAAATTTGGTTTCCAATGAACCGGTAAGAATACAGAAAATAATAGCTGACGCGGGGATAGCCTCGCGCAGAAAGGCGGAGGAACTTATTCAGAGCGGAGCGGTCAAGGTAAACGGCAACACCGCTTCTATCGGAGATAAGGCCAACCCGGCAAAGGACGTCATTACTGTACACGGAAAAAAGCTGCTTTCAACCGAAAGATCAAAAAAATATTATGTTATGCTCCACAAGCCGAGGGGCTATATAACTACTATGAGCGACGAACATGACAGAAAATGCGTCGCGCAGCTTATTAAGGATTTTCCGGCAAGGCTTTATCCTGTGGGCAGGCTTGACCGCGAGAGCGAGGGTCTGCTTTTGATGACGAACGACGGCGCGTTTGCCAACGAAATAATACACCCTTCACACCATGTCGCTAAAACATATCGCGTTACAGTCCACCCGAGAATCACCGAGGAACAGCTCACAGAGCTTACCGGGGGCGTTTCGGTTGACGGAAGATTAGCATCTCCCGCGGGTATCAGGGTGCTGACACAGGAAAGAGGGAGGACGGTTCTTGAGATAATATTAGAGGAGGGCAGGAATCGCCAGATAAGAAAGATGTGCGAGGCGGTCGGTCTTGAGGTGGCAAGACTTAAAAGAACCGCGATAGGTCCCGTAAAGCTCGGTATGCTCCGTCCCGGAAAATACAGAGAGCTTACTCCGCAGGAAATGAAAGCTCTCGCAAACGCGAGAAAGAAAGCGGATAACCCCCGCGGCGGCAGAAATAATTGATATATAATAATTGATATATTTTATTTTTACAGTTAAAAATGAAGCTTATTATGTCTTATGTTGCTTTATTATAATAATATTTCGCCGTTTTACGGGGAAATAAGTTGTCTGATTTATAAAAATAAGGCGAAAGCATTACCAAAAGTTTTGATAATGCTTTCGCCTGTTTATTTTAACTTCAATAAAGGATTTACCCCGTCATTATAAGTTGCGCTTAAATTCAGCTGTCAGCGGATTTTTCCGTAAAGGTAAATTCATCGTCTTTAAATCCGCATACAAGCTCCGAGCCCTTTTTAATGCTTCCGTCAAGCATCTTCTCGGAAATTTTATCCTCAAGCCGTGATTGTATTGCGCGCTTAAGAGGTCTTGCGCCATATACAGGGTCAAAGCCGGCCTTGGAAATCGCGTCGACAGCTTCGTCGCTGAAGGAAATCTTAATATCCAAAGCAGCCATACGATCCGTGAGGGTTTTAAGCATACGCTTGGCAATATTTTTTATATCCTCGCTGCCAAGTCTGTTGAAAACAATTATATCGTCAACTCTGTTGAGAAATTCAGGCTTAAACGTATTTTTAAGCTCTCCCAAAACGGCGTCCTTTATAGCTTTTTCACTGCTCTCAGGGGATTGCCCGCTTCCGTCAAAGAAGCCAAGGCTTTTCTGTTCCTGAGTAATCATTCGAGCGCCGACGTTTGACGTCATAATTATTACCGTATTACGGAAATTAACGTGCCTTCCCTGTGAATCTGTCAAACGTCCGTCGTCGAGAATTTGCAGGAGCATATTAAAGACATCGGGGTGCGCTTTCTCGATCTCGTCAAACAAAATAACCGAATAAGGCTTTCTCCTTACAAGTTCTGTGAGCTGACCTCCCTCATCATATCCTACATATCCCGGAGGCGATCCTATAAGCTTAGACACTGTATGTTTTTCCATAAATTCCGACATATCAAAGCGTATCATGGCGTTTTCGTCGCCAAACATGGCCTCGGCAAGTGTTTTGCAAAGCTCGGTTTTTCCGACGCCCGTAGGTCCGAGGAAAATAAATGAACCGACAGGACGCTTGGGATCCTTGAGCCCGACACGACCTCTGCGGATAGCACGTGCGACAGCCTTGACGGCTTCATCCTGACCGACGATTCTTTCATGAAGTATAGATTCCAGCCTGAGCAAACGCTCGCTTTCCTCCTCGGTAAGCTGTACCACGGGAATACCGGTCCAGCCCGAAACTATTTCGGCTATATCTTCGGCAGTGACTTCTCCGTTTGCGTGTTCATTTTTTTCACGCCATTCTCTCTTTTGAACATCTATTTTTTCTCTCAGACTTTTCTCGCTGTCGCGTATCTCAGCCGCGCGTTCAAAATTCTGCTCGTTGACGGCCGATTCCTTTTCTTTCTGCAGTTGTTCAAGATCCTCCTCAAGCTGTTTAAGTCCAACAGGCTCAGTATAAGCCTTCAGCCGGACCTTGGACGCCGCTTCATCAATAAGATCTATGGCTTTATCGGGCAAAAACCTGTCCGTAATATATCGTGACGAGAGCTTTACCGCGGCGGAAATCGCGTCATCGGTGATCTTTACCTTATGATGCGCCTCATATCTGTCGCGCAGACCGTTAAGGATCTCTACTGTTTCCTCCTCACTCGGCTCTCCGACCATTACGGGCTGGAAACGGCGCTCAAGCGCGCTGTCCTTTTCAATGTATTTTCTGTACTCGTTGATAGTTGTCGCTCCTATAACCTGAAAATCGCCTCTCGCAAGCGACGGCTTCAGAATATTCGCGGTGTCAGCTGAGCCCTCTGCGGAGCCCGCTCCAACTATCGTGTGAAGTTCATCAATGAACAGTATTACGTTTCCGGCTTTTTTAACCTCGTTTATCGCGTTATTGATCCTGTCCTCAAAATCGCCTCTGTACTTTGTGCCGGCTATCATACCGGTGAGGTCAAGGGAAACGACCCGCTTGTTTTTAAGAGGCTCGGGAACATCTCCCGAAACTATTTTAAGCGCCAAGCCCTCCGCGACCGCTGTTTTTCCGACGCCGGGCTCGCCGATAAGACAAGGGTTGTTTTTTGTCCTTCTTGACAGTATCTGTATGACTCTTTGAATTTCATCTTGTCTGCCGATAACGGGATCTATGCCGCCTTGAGCGGCAATAGCCGTCAGATCTCTGCCAAACTTATCGAGAGTTTTTGTATTGCTGTTTCCTCTCGGCTGTTTTTTATCATCAGAAACGCCTTTATCCTTAAAAGGCTCGCCCGAGCCACCGAGAAAATTCTGCAATATCTCTATGATTGAGCTTGCTTTGACGCCCATTTCCGCAAGGTAACGGATAGCATAGCTTTCACCGTCAGAGAGCAGAGCAAGCAGAATATGTTCTGTACCGACATAATTATTGCCAAGACGTGAAGCCTGCATTATTGAGTTTTGCACAATTCTCTTTGTGCGCGGTGTAAAGTCATTCGGAGACAGGGAGGTATATTCTCCCACACCGATTTCCGCCTTGATAAGTTCCTCAAGAGCTTCGGCTGTCGCGCCCGCTTCCGAAAGCGCGGTAAACGCGACGCCGTCGTTAGTCTTGAGAAGCCCGAGCAAAATATGTTCGCTTCCGACATATGTGTGACCGAAATCCTGCGCGCTTTCAATCGCAAGGTTTATAGCCGTGTTCGCTTTTTCCGTGAATCCGTTGAATTTGTACATAAATATACCTCCTGTTCAAAAAGCTGTATCTTTAACAAATGGACAGATTAAATTTATCCTGTCATTCCTCCAGTCTTCTGTTGTTGGGAATATTTGTTTTTAGCATTGTAGAACGCACCACATCCGCGCGTATTCTGTCGCGTTCTGATGGCGTCAGCTTTCTGCCTACGTTTTTCATCAATGTCGCCGGTTGAGTTTCGATCATCAGTCGGTTGATAATATCGAGATCTATCTTATCAATAACCCCTATCGCAATGCCAAGACGAATGTTTGAAAGCAGCTTCATACACTCATCGTTGCTGATTAGCCTTGCGTAGCGCGACAATCCGTATGAACGGCTTATCGAGTCGATAACCTCAATATTTTTCGTTAAAGCGTTCCTTGCATCTCTTTCCTGAGCGACAAGCTGCATGGCGATGTCCTTGAGGTTATTCATAGCCTGCTCCTCAGAGATGCCAAGCGTCACCTGATTTGAAAGCTGATAAAGCGCGCCCTTTGGTTCGCTGCCCTCTCCGTACATACCGCGGAGAACCAAACCGAGTTTAGAGAGTGTAGAGGCTATACGGTTCATAGCCCTGCTCTGCTGCAAAGCGGGAAGATGAAGCATCAGCGAAGCTCTCATGCCTGTGCCGAGGTTTGTGGGACATTGTGTTAAATAGCCGAGATGGTCGTTAAACGCGAAGTTAAGACGTTCGTCAAGTAGCGTGTCAATTTTATCGGCTGTATCATAGGCATTGTCAAGGTTAAGACCCTGATTCATAACCTGAATACGAACGTGATCCTCCTCGTTAATCATAATGCTTACGCTCTCGTCGTCAAGCAGCAGAAGTCCTCTCCCTTGTCTGTCAGAGATAAATTCGGGGCTTACCAGATGACGCTCGACGAGAGAAACGGCTTCCTCCTGTGTCAGTTCCGACATCTGAATGTATTCAAATCTGCCCGCGAGCGCGGAGTTGCCATTGAGAACCGCGTCCTTAACAAGCGAGGCGACCTTGCACTTTCCCTCGTCGCTCAGACGGCATGGAAACGGATACTCCCTTAAATTTCGTGCGAAGCGTATTCTTGTGCTTATGATTACGTCGCCCTCGCTGCCGCTTTTTTCATACCATTTATCCATTGATCTGTTCCTCCTCTCAACCCTTGTCCTCAAGCTCTTTGATTTCATCGCGGAGCTTTGCGGCTTTTTCAAATTCCTGTTCCTTTATTGCGTTAGCAAGCTCCTCCTTGAGCTTTACTATGGTACTCTTAATTTTTACCTCGCTGCCTGCCGATTTTGCAAGCTTGCCTATATGGAGCGTCTTTCCGTGTATACGCTGTATCGAAGGAAGCAAATCGTCGTAAAATACGCTGTAGCAGCTTGCACAGCCTACCTTGCCGCTTTTTGCAATATCCTCAAATGTACTTCCGCAGCATTCGCAGCGTTTCCTGCTTTTTTGTCCTCTGCCGTTTCCCATCAGACTGCCGAGAAACTTGTCGAAGTCCATTCCGAAGCTCCCAAAAAAGGAATTATATCCGAGCTTTTGGGCGCATTCTCTGCAAAGGCTTATCTCCGCGAGTTCACCGTTTACAATAGTCTTGATGTGGGTTGTCGCTTGATTTTGACCGCATGATTGACATAACATAAATATTCCTCCTAATCCTTTACTATCATATGAGTTATAAGCATATTCTTAAAAATTGAAGCCCTGAGTCTGTCGCGCATATTCGGCGGAACATCGCCGTATGCCTTGTCCGATAGAGCGGAGTTTATAAGCGCCGCGTCTTGTTTTGAAAGCATCTTATTATCCTGCATATTCCGCAGCATAACTGAAACCGAACCCGCGCTGAGCTTATCTCCTATTGAGTTTATTATGTGCATAATTGACGAGCGTCTATCTGTAGATACCCGTGTTATCCGGACATATCCGCCGCCCCCGCGTCTGCTCTCGACCATATAACCCTGTTCGGGAGTAAATCTCGAGGTAATAACATAGTTTATCTGGCTCGGCACACATCCGAGTTCGCTCGCGAGAACATTCCGCTGGATTTCCGCGTTTCCGTTGCTTTCATCGAGCATACGCAAAATATATTCCGCTACAAGGTCACTCATTCTCATTTTATCACCACCGTTTATTATACTGTCGTTTCGAGAGAAAAACCCGCTGCTTTATTAAATTATTATTCCGGCATCAGCACCTTTTAATGTATTATTTGATTTTGACTATCTTTGACCTTGTAACATTATTATATTTTAAAAGTCAGGAACAGTCAAGGTCAAAAAAGTCGATTTTAATTCACAGCGAGGTAATTTTCTCCGATTTTCTTAAAATATCTCTTAAATACTTACTTTCTTGCATTTTTTAAATTAATTTTTAAGAAATTTTCCCGTTTTCTTATTATGTTAAATATTTCGGAGGCAAGCACCCGATTGAATATTAAATTTTGCCATGCGCATATTATTATATGAGGTGGCGGATATGGAAAATGTTATTGAAATAAGAAATATATCCAAAGTTTACAACACGGGCTGCGCTGAGGTTCGGGCGCTTTCCGATGTCAGCCTCACGGTGGAGAGAGGCTCGTTTACTGCGATAATCGGCAAATCAGGCTCCGGAAAATCCACATTGATGAATATTCTCGGTTGTCTTGACACTCCGACGGAGGGAGAATATTTTCTTGAGGGTGAACGTGTTTCGGCTTTTAAGGAAAGGCAGCTTTCATACATTCGCAACAGGGTTATAGGCTTTATATTTCAAAGCTTTAATCTCATACCGACTTTGACCGCCATTGAAAATGTTGAGCTTCCGCTGGTTTACAGAAAGACCGACAAACATAAGCGTAATGAGCTTGCGAGGAACGCGCTCGATATGGTGGGGCTTTCGCACAGGCTGGACCACCGCCCCTATGAGCTTTCGGGAGGTCAGCAGCAGCGTGTGGCGATCGCAAGGGCCATCGCCGCGCAGCCGTCGCTGATTCTTGCGGACGAACCGACGGGAAACCTTGATATAAGCTCGGAAAAAGATATAATGAATATCCTGTCAGAGCTTAACGATGACGGAAAGACTATAGTCCTGATAACACACGATTCCTCCGTAGCTGAAAAAGCGAAAAGGCAAATCGAAATCAGCGATGGACAGATAGTACGGGAAAGCTGAAGCGCGTCGGATATTTTTCGCAAATTTTTGTACAGTATAAGAAAAATTATATCTGCGCGGCTGAAATAAAAAGTAAAATATTCCGAAAATTCGTATTATTGCGTACTTTTAATTGACAAAGCAGATATTTGTGCTATAATATAATTGTAATAGAAAAATGTTACAGTCTATTCAAATTACAATTTTAGGGGGTTTTTTATATGACGCCTATGCTTGAATTACACAACATTGATGTTCAGTCTTTCCTTTCGGTTCTTGATACGTGCGAAGGGGATGTTTTCCTTGTAACTCGTGAAGGCGACCATCTCAACCTCAAGAGCAAGCTTTGCCAGCTTGTAGGTCTTACGAAGCTTATTGAGGGCGGTAAGATCAGCGACGCGTATATCGTTTGCTCTAATCCTGAGGACGAGACAAAGCTTTTCCGCTTTAACCTTCTCGGAGATATGGGTGAAGCTAAGAAAGAAGATTGATTTCTCCAATGTAAAAAGCACACTGCTGTTGATTGCCGATAGCAGTGTGCTTTTATTTTTACTCTTTTTAAAGCTCTATTTGTTTTTATTGACATACTGTATTTCAAGCATATTTTTGTCGCGACCGAGCGTGAGGACACTCCGTGTTTTTTCAATCAAAAGTTTCAGACCATAGCCGAGAACAGCGCCCAGCGTATACATCATAATATCGTCAAAGCATACAGCTCCTGTATTGAGAGTAAGCTGCCACAATTCAAGCAATGCTCCGATACCTACACCGGTAAACAATACGGTGAGTAAGTTTGCTTTTTTAATATAAATAGAAAGGTAGAAGCCTATGGGAATCAAAAGGATACAGTGCCACAGTATATAAAGAACCCCATCCGCGTGAGTGCCGTTAATACATTCGATTATACGCATGAACGGTATAAGCACAAACGTCCTTTTGCCTCCCATTAAATTGGGATAAGGATAAATAACCTTACATACTATGAATGTTAATAATGTTATAAACAGCGCTGCCCCGCTTAAAAATAAAAACCGTGAAAAGCCCTCCCGTTTTTCCTTTGAGTTCCAGACAGATATGGCAAAGAGCTTTACCGTAACCGTTATAACAAACGGAATAAACCATATTATTATCCACGACACCATGTCATACATGGTCAGTTCCTCCGTCAGCGGGTTCAGGGTACCCTGAACGGCTGATATAACGGAGATGATGATAAACCGCAATGTGAGCAGTCCCGAAGCGGTAAGCAACGCCGTCCCCATAGCTTCATACTTTTTGACAATAATCAGCAGAAACACAGATATTATCAAAGAGATAGAAAGCACATATAACTCCCAGTATTCTCTGCTGCATTGAACCTTTGCCTCATTCGGGAGTAAAAAAAGCATAAGTCCCGCCGCCAGAGAAAGGAAAAAATGACCTATAGGCAGCTTTTTACCCTTTAAAAAGTTCATGCTTTGCTCCTTTCGGAATCAAGATAATCCTGTAATATTATAACCGCGGCAACGCTGTCAACGACCGCCTTGCGTTTTTTGCCGCGGGTATTCGTTTCATTAAGATATTTGTGCGCGGTCATTGTAGTGCCTCTCTCGTCCTGCAAGACGACCTCAAGCCCTGTTTCGCTTTTCAAAAGCTCACCGAATGCCCGCGCGTTTTGCGCGCTCTCACCCTCGGAGCCGTCCATATTTTTGGGCAAGCCGAGGACGATTTTTTCCGCTGAAAGTTCCGTCGCTTTTCGGGAAATCTTTTTCGCGAGAATTTCGGGACTGCGTTCTGTGATAACGCCGGCAGGTGAAGCGAGAAAACCGCTTCTGTCGCTGACGGCAAGCCCTGTTCGTACTTTTCCTAAATCTACGGAAATTATTATCATAATTATGTTCCTCAATAATAACGCTTTGTAAAGTTCATATGCCGTCTAAATGAGAAATGTCATTTTCCACAACGACCTCTGCCCAGTCGTCATCGGCAATTATAACACTTATGGCGCAGTTCGTACCCCACGGCACGGTTTTCAATTCATCGAGTGTTTTGCCGAAAGCGATGCACAGCATATTTCTTATGGCGCAGCCGTGTGAAATAACGCAGACTCATTTACCGTCGTTGTATTCTATCAGTCTTTTAAGCATTATTCCCGTGCGGGTATAGACGCTTTCCATACCCTCGCTTCCCTCAGGAGCAAAGCGTTCGGGAAAATTATCCCAATCATAGCATTCATTGGGATAAAGCTTTTCAATATCATTTAATGAAAGTCCGTCCCAAACTCCCGCGTCGATCTCAATGAGGTCGTCGTCGAGAATTATATCACTTTCGGGGATCGAATGGCTCGCGGCGATGCTTTTAGCCGTAATATACGCGCGCTTTAACGGGCTTGAGTAGACCTTATCTATCGGTTCGGACTGAAGTTTTCTTACGACAGCCTCGATTTGTCTTTTGCCTTTTTCGGTTATATCCGTATCTATTCTGCCCTGGAAAAATCTCTTTTCGTTTCCCTCGGCCTGACAGTGACGGACAAGTATTATTTTCGTCAAATGTATCTCTCCGGTAATTTTTTTAATTTTAAAAAGCAAATTCCATAACTCAGGACGTAACGACTGTATGAGTAAGCTCCGTGACCGACTTCAAATTATGGCTGTCAAGATAATCGTTCAACCCCTGCTTGATTTTAAGCGGTGAGTACGGATCGGTAAACAGAGCCGTGCCGACCTGCAAAGCGTCCGCGCCCGCTATGAGCATTTCCGCCGCGTCTTTCCATGTGGTTATTCCGCCCATACCTATAACGGGAATGGAAACGGCGTTTTTGACCTGCCAAACCATTCTGACGGCAACAGGAAATACAGCCGGTCCCGACATACCTCCGGTTATATTTCTGATAATGGGTCTGCGGGTGTTGATATCTATCCTCATGCCCGTAAGAGTATTTATCAGCGAAAGCGCGTCCGCGCCCTCTGTCTCCGCCGCCTTTGCTATGGACGCTATATCGGATACATTAGGCGAAAGCTTGACAATGAGGGGCTTTTTGCAGTATTTGCGGACGGCGCTCGTTATGGCCGCGACAGATTCACAGGAAGTGCCGAACTGAACGCCGCCCTCCTTGACATTGGGACATGAGATATTGAGCTCTATCATGTCAATTTCAGTATCGGAAAGGCGTTCCGCCATCTCGCAGTAATCATATTCGGTGCTTCCCGCGATATTGGCTATAACTACTGTGTTCTGTTCACGGAGCCATGGCAGGTCGTTCTCAATAAAATGTTCAACACCGGGATTTTGAAGTCCGACCGCGTTCAGCATACCGGAGGGTGTTTCCGCGATTCTCGGCGGAGGATTTCCGGGGCGCTCCCTGAGAGTGATTCCCTTGCATGATATGCCGCCAAGCTCCGAGAGCGGGTAAAACTCGCTGTATTCATGACCGAAGCCGATAGTCCCCGAAGCCGCGATTATCGGATTTTTAAATTTAACACCCGCGATTTTTACGCTCAAATCCGCCATCAGAATACTACCTCCTCAGCTTTAAATACCGGGCCGTTCTTGCAAACGTGCTTATAGCCCTGTGTGCCGTCCTCGCGGTTGACGAGTACCGCACAGCCGAGACAGGCTCCGATGCCGCACGCCATTCTTTCCTCAAGGGAAATCTCGCACGGCACGCCGACCTGTTTCGCTATTTCGGAGATACCCCGCAGCATTGCGGCGGGGCCGCAGGCACATACAAGCCCGGCGCTTCCGATAACGTCCTTCAGCGCCTCGGTCACAATGCCCTTGCGTCCCGCGCTGCCGTTATCGGTCATAAGGATATGCTCACCGGTTTTTTTGAAATCGTCCTCAAGTATTACCGCGCTTTTGTCGCGAAAGCCGGTTATGGTTATCGGATTTTTGCACTGCTTCGCCGCATATAGCATAGGGGGTACGCCAATACCGCCGCCGATAAAAACAATCCTTTTATCAGGGTCAAGCGTAAACCCGTGACCGAGAGGAGCGATAATATCGAGCTCGTCTCCTGCTTCGACCTGTGAAAGTATATCCGTACCCTCTCCGCGAACCTCAAAAACAAGACGCAGCTCGGCACCGTTTACATCACAAATTGATATAGGACGGCGCAGAGTTTTTCCCGGAACGAGTATATGAACAAATTGTCCCGGCTTTGCCGCCGCGGCAAAATCCTTGTTGAGTATCCTGAAATCATATATTGTGTCTGTAAGCTGAAATTTCTTAACAACAGGACACGGGCGGGCGTCGTATTTCATTAAGTACATTCCTTTCATTGTATATATAACTCAGGCGCAGGCGTCATTCGGCGATCGGCAGATTATCCGCACGCCTGCCGCGTTAAATAATGATGCAAGCATCTTATTAAATTATAACATAGCTTTTCAAAATATGAAATAAATTTTTATTTGATATTTTAATATTCAGCCGTTTTTATTTTTGCTTTTCTTTCCGAGCCTGTAAGCGCCGAATGCTATTCCCGCCAAAATTAGGACTGCTAAAGCCCCGCTGAGAAAATAACCGAAGCCGCTTTCCGAGTTAAGCTGTTTACGTCTGCCGACAGATATATCGTTGTCGATGTTGTTGTCAGAATCGCCGGGGCTGCGGTCATCACTGTCTGTTGACGAATTTTTATCCGATGACGCGGCGGAGGATTCATTTTTGTGTCTGCCGCTGCCTGACGAGCTGCCGCTCGATTTATTTTCGGAGGGATTATTAAATCCATCGCTGTCGATATTTAATGTACCGTCAGATGATATAGTGAATGACGGATTATTCATTATGGATAGATATTCGGCGTTTGATGTTCCCGCCTCAAGTATTTTTGAGGAAAAAGAATATTCAAGGTTATCGGGCGCTACCGTCGGCTTAAACCGGATCGAACAGATTTGACTTAATTGATTTGTAATTTTCTGACCGGCTGTGTTTATATATAGCAGCCGAACCGTATCGTCGTTTATAAGCGAGGTCCTTATTGACGCGCTGTCTTTATCCGCTGCTTCCGCAGACAGAAATTTCAGCTTTGTGCTGTCAAATCCAATGTCTATACGAAAGGCTGAAAGCCTTATATTATTGTTGCTGCCTTTTAAATTAAGGTATATGTTGAAGCCCCTGTTAAGCTTAAAGTCGGAGTCTGAATCAAAGCTGCAGTATACATCAACGGCATCGGCATAGACGACATTCGGAACAGTGAAAAATAATATAACGGTTAATATTGAGATAAATCTTTTCATGACGCCTGCTTCCAAAAAATTATTTGTATATCACAGATACAGCAAATGCTGAAATGCCCTCCTCATTTCCCGTAAAGCCAAGCTGTTCCTCTGTGGTGGCTTTTACACTGACATTGTCAATATCAATATTCATAGCCAGCGCAAGATTATGACGCATCTCGTCTATATAAGGCTGCAGTTTTGGTGCTTGAGCTACAACAGTAGAATCAACATTGGAAATTTCGCAGCCGTGACCGCGAATCATTACGCATACCTCTTTAAGTAAAATAATGCTGTCGGCGTTTCTATATTTATCGTCGTTATCGGGGAAGTGCTTTCCTATATCACCGAGAGCCGCCGCGCCGAGGAGCGAGTCGATTACCGCGTGAGTGAGTACATCGGCGTCCGAATGACCTAAAAGTCCCTTTTTATGTTCGATTTCTACGCCGCCGAGTATCAGCTTCCTGCCCTCGGCCAGTTTGTGTACATCGTATCCGTGACCGACCCTGAACTTCATTATACTTTCATTCCTTTTCGGTTTAATAAGCGTGTCTGATGCGTAAATTCAATAAGAAAACTGCCCCGTCAATGTGTTTTCCCTATCAAGAGGCGGGGCGGGGTACAGCGGGGGAAATATCTCCGAAGTTATATTTTAATTATAAGAATTTATACAGCCTGTGTCAATGAAATATATATAATCTGTATCAGTTTTTTATTTTAAAGTATGTAAATTTCCACAGCAGAACCAATGCGGAATCTGCCGTGAAAAACAGGTGGGTAAATTCTCACACTAAATGCAGCCGCAAATTGCACGGCTGCATTTACTTTGGAAATTTACTCGAAATTAATTTCCGTTGAATTTGCCGCCGAACAGTTGACAAATTGCCATCAGCCTGATATAATGGTAAAAGTTAGCGCAAAAGAGCGCAACATTCCTTGCCCGCGGCACAAATGCGGGCCATTAGACCAGAAGGAGGTGCAAATATGGCAGTAATCAATTCTTATGAAGCTGTTGTAGTTATTTCTCTTAAGCTCGGTGAAGAGGGTATAGCTGAAACAATTACAAAGTTTAAGGACTTGATTTCAAAGAATGCTGCTCTTGAAAATGTTGACGAGTGGGGCAAGAGAAGACTTGCTTACGAGATTAACAAGGAAACAGAGGCATATTATATTCTCTTTGATTTCAAGAGTAATCCCGAATTTCCGGCGGAACTTGACCGTGTTCTTAAGATTACAGATGGGATTCTTCGTTCCATGATCGTTAAGAAAGAAGCGTAAGGAGGAAGAAATATGTTGAATGTAGCTTGCATTATGGGCAGACTTACGGCAGACCCGGAGCTTCGTTATACTCAGGGCAATACCGCGGTAGTCAGAATTACCTTGGCGTGCAACAGACCTGTGAAATCCGGCGCGGAGGAGCAAACCGATTTCATTGATGTTACGGCATGGGGTAAGACTGCTGAATTTGTCAGCAGATATTTTCGTAAGGGACAGCTTGTCGCTGTTGACGGTTCTATAAGAACCGGCTCATATACGGATAAGCAGGGCGTCAGGAGAAAGACCTTTGAAATATGGGCAAATAATGTTCATTTTGCCGAACCCAAGTCTTCACGCTCCGGCGGCAATCAGGGTGCGAATGACAGCGGCGATTTTGCCGAAAGACAGGATAACGCTCCTGCGGAATCCTACTTGACGGGCGATACCGAGTCTTTCCGGGAAATCCCTACAGATGATGATCTTCCCTTCTAAAGAAATACGCACTTTACTATCCTAAAAAGGAGGACTTACAATGGCAGAAAGAACTGAAAGAGATAACCGCAGAGGCGGGCGCAAGAGCCGTAAAAAGGTTTGTGCATTCTGTGTGGATAAGATCGACGTGATCGACTATAAGGATATAGCAAGACTTCGCCGTTTCATTTCAGAAAGAGCGAAAATTTTGCCCCGCAGGGTAACAGGAACCTGCGCGCGCCATCAGCGTGAGCTCACAGTAGCTATCAAGCGCGCCCGTTATCTTTCACTTTTACCTTATACAAGCGATTGACAGAGTTATGACCGATACCGTTATCAGCTTACGGTATCGGTTTTTAAATAGCGGAGATGATTTTTTATGAAACACATATTTCAAACAAGCGGTACTTGTTCAAGAAGTATCGAGTTTGACTTGGACGAAAACGGAATAGTCACAAATCTTACTTTTAACGGCGGCTGCAACGGCAATACAAAGGGTATCGCCGCCCTCGTAGAGGGAATGAAGGCTGAGGACGTGATACGCAGATGCGAGGGTATACAGTGCGGATTTAAGGGTACGTCATGTCCCGACCAGCTTTCAATAGCACTAAAGCAGGCGCTTGCCGAAAAATAACGCAGGTACAGCCGCTGCTGATGTCCCCCCTGTTGAAACGCTCAAAATTGCTTTGCGATTTTGGCAGCTTGCTGAAGTTGCGCTTGAATAACGGTCCAAGCATTTCGTTGAAAAATTCACAGGGGTGATTTTTGCTGAATTTTATACTTGCGAATGGGAAAATTTTGTGGTACAATATTGGATAAGCGCGATGACGAAGAGAGTAATCCGGGCTATACAGCACTCCCAGAGAGAAACCGCCTCGGGCTGTAAGCGGTTTTAGTGCCGAACCTGATGAAGTTCACTTCAGAGCGGCTTCGCTGAAATATCCGCATAGATTCGGTAGGCGTTGACGGCAGGCCCCGTTACAGGCTAAACAAGTGTTTGCTTTTGCAAAAAACAGGGTGGTACCGCGGAGGCTTTATGTGCGCTTTCGTCCCTAATCTGAACAGTTGGGGCGAAAGCGCTTTATCGTTTCAATTTATATAAATACTATGAGGTGAAGAAAATGAAGGAACAGCTTGAAAATATCAGGCGTCAGGCACAGGCGGAGATTTCTGCCGCTTCTACAAGGCAGGAGCTTGAGGCTCTGCGCGTAAAATATCTCGGCAAAAAGGGCGAGCTTACGTCTATTTTAAAGCAAATGGGCAGGCTGTCTCCCGAGGAACGTCCGTTAATCGGTCAGATTGCTAATGAGGTGAGAGAAAATATTACAGCGCTTCTGGAAAGCTCTCAGGCTGAAATCAAGCAAAAGGAGCGAAACGAGAGATTAGTTTCGGAAAAGCTCGATGTCACACTTCCCGGAAAAAGACACGTTCTCGGCAGCAAGCACCCGCTCTCGATAGTCCTTGACGAGATAAAGGAAATTTTCGTCGGAATGGGCTTTGAGATAGTTGACGGCCCCGAGGTTGAATATGACTACTATAACTTTGAGGCTCTCAATATACCCAAGAATCATCCCGCGCGTGATACTCAGGATACGTTCTATATCAATGAAAATATAGTTTTGAGAACGCAGACCTCGCCCGTACAGATTCGTGTAATGGAAAAGCAAAAGCCGCCTATCCGCATCATTTCCCCGGGACGCGTTTACCGCTCCGACGCCGTTGACGCGACACACTCTCCGCTTTTCCATCAAATAGAGGGACTTGTCGTAGATAAAGGCATTACGTTCGCTGATCTCAAGGGAACGCTTGAAACATTTGTCAAGCGTCTTTACGGCGAGGATTCGGTAGTACGTTTCCGTCCTCACCACTTTCCGTTTACAGAACCGTCAGCCGAGGTCGATGTTCAGTGCTTTAACTGTCACGGCGAGGGCTGCCGTCTGTGCAAAAACGAGGGTTGGATCGAGATCCTCGGATGCGGAATGGTACATCCCAAAGTTCTTGCGAACTGCGACATAGATCCCGAGATTTACACGGGCTTTGCGCTGGGTATGGGACTTGAGAGAGTGGCTATGCGCCGTTATGATATTGACGATATGCGCTTGTTCTACGATAATGACGTTAGATTTTTGTCGCAGTTCTAAGGAGGGATTTTGTAATGAATTTATCAATGAGATGGCTTCGTGAATTTGTCGATATAGATGAAGATATAAATATGCGCGATTTTTCCGAGGCAATAACAATGAGCGGTTCTAAAGTCGAGAGCTATGAGAAAGAGGGCGCGGAGCTTAAAAATATAGTTGTAGGCAGGGTACTTTCACTTGAGAAGCATCCAGACGCGGACAGACTTACTATATGCAGGATCGATGTGGGAGAACCTGAGCCGTTGCAGATAGTTACAGCCGCGACAAACGTAGTCGAGGGTGCGCTTGTGCCCGTCGCTAAGGATAATTCGGTCGTTCACGGCGGTCAGAAAATAAAAAAAGGAAAGCTTCGCGGGGTGTTGAGCCAGGGTATGCTTTGTTCTGTATCAGAGCTCGGTGTTACGTTACACGACTTTCCGTATGCGATAGAGGACGGTATATTCCTGCTGCGGGAGGATTGCAGACCCGGCGATGACATTACAACGGCGATAGGACTTGATGACACAAAGGTTGAGTTTGAAATAACCTCAAACCGCCCCGACTGTTTCTCTGTCATAGGTCTCGCGCGCGAGGCTGCCGCGACATATGATATGCCGCTCAAGCTCCATACTCCTGTCGTAAAGGGAACAGGCGAGAGCTGCGAGGGTATGCTCGACGTTAAAATAGAGAACAAGGAGCTTTGCAGGGTATACAGCGCAAAGATTGTTAAGAATGTAAGAGTCAAGCCGTCTCCGCGCTGGATGCGTGAAAGACTTCGCGCTATGGGTGTACGTCCGATAAATAATATTGTCGATATTACTAACTATGTCATGCTTGAATACGGTCAGCCTATGCACGCCTTTGATCTGAGATTTGTGGATAACGCGACTATTCGTGTCAGAAACGCGAGAGCCGGAGAAACCATAACTACTCTTGACGGCGTAGAGCGAACACTTTCCGAGAGAAATCTTATTATTGCCGACGCAAACAAGCCGATCGCCATTGCCGGCGTAATGGGCGGAGAGTTCAGCGGTATTGTCGATGATACTGACACCATAGTATTTGAGTCAGCGAACTTTGACGGCGCCTCCGTTCGCCTGACGGCAAAGGAGCACGGCATGAGGACAGACGCGTCCTCGCGCTATGAGAAGGGGCTTGACCCGAATAACTGCCTGCCCGCGCTGAAAAGAGCGTGTGAGCTTGTTGAGCTTCTTGACGCGGGCGACGTCTATGACGGTGAAATAATTGATTTTGCGGGTGATTCTCTTGACGCTTTATCTGTCAGAAAGAGAATCGCGCTTGAACCGGAATGGATAAACGCTTTCCTTAATACAGACCTTTCAGTAGACGAGATGAAAAGGATTTTGACTAAACTTGGGTGCGAATTTGACGGAGAAGATGTTCTTGTTCCCACATTCCGTCCCGATCTGCGGCATAAGGCTGATATTGCCGAGGAAATAGCCCGTTTTGTAGGGTATAACACTATCCCGTCAACATCTATCAGCGGCGGAGCGCAGGGCAGGTACAATGACCGCCAGAGGTTTGACAGAAAAATTGCTTCGACAATGCTCGCTCTCGGCATGAGCGAAATTATGACGTATTCATTCATCAGCCCCAAATATTACGACAAGATCCTTATGCCGAAGGACAGCGGACTTCGCCGCTCAGTTGTGATTTCAAATCCTCTCGGCGAGGATACGAGCGTTATGCGAACGACTGCCCTTCCTTCTATGCTTGAGATACTTTCCAAAAATTATAAAAACAGAAACGAGCGCGCGTATCTCTATGAGCTTGCGCGTGAATATATCCCTACCGATGATGATAAGCTGCCGATCGAGAAAAATAAGCTTATTTGCGGTTTCTACGGCATGAGCGACTTCTTTGAGCTTAAAGGTATTGTTGAGGAAACACTCGACAGTCTGTCAATATACAGATATGATGTCGCGGCGTCGTCAGAGGAATATTCCTATCACCCGGGTCGCTGCGCGGTTCTCACAATAGGCGGGGAGAAAATAGGCGTTTTTGGAGAGCTGCATCCGCAGATAGCTGAAAATTACGAAATAGGCGATAGGGTATACGCCTTAGAGCTTGACGCTGATCTGCTCTTCAAATATACCGCGACAGATAAGCATTATACTCCTCTGCCGAGATTCCCGGCCGTGACGAGAGATATTGCGGTAATATGCGATGAGGATATACCTGTCCTTGTACTCGAAAAGGTAATGAAAAGCTCAGCGGGGGCAACGCTTGAATCCGTTAAGCTTTTCGATGTATATCAGGGCGAGCAGATAGAAAAAGGCAAGAAAAACGTCGCGTTCAGGCTGACAATGCGTTCACAAAACGAAACTTTGACAGACGAGCATGCAAACAGCATAATGAAGAAAATAATCAGGGCGCTTGAGGGTGAGGGCGCTGTTTTGAGAGCTTAGAAGCCATAAAACACAATATATAGGTAGCTTTAGTCTTTTATTTACAATTTATACTTGAAAAATCATCGTCGATATGTTAAAATAGCAGTATGGAGGTGGCAATCATGCAGGACAAAACTATGGTGTTTTCCCTAAGCGGAAATAAGGATGAGAGCATAAGGGTTATTTTGACAACTGTCTATAAAGCTCTTGAGGAAAAGGGATATAATCCTTTAAATCAAATGGTAGGCTATATTTTGTCTGAGGATCCCACTTATATAACCACTCACAACAACGCAAGAAATTTAATAAGAAAAATCGATCGCGATGATTTGCTTGAGGTATTGCTTAAAAGCTATTTGAACGTTAAATAAGTGAAATCTGTTTTATTTTCTGCGTCTTGCGCTTGTGTGCGGGACGCAGAAATGCCCTGACTTACAATAACATGTTAAATCATGATCGGAGGTTAATATGGAGAACGAAAGCAAAACATTTCCGCTTTATTACAGAGGCAAGCCGCTTGTACGCTGCGGCGATACAATTTACTTTGGTGATATGAGCGAGCCTTATGTAGTCAAGCTGCAAATAAAATCAAAAACGAACTCGAATAATCTTGACTGCGCGGATAAGGTCGTAATTCAGCTTCTCAGCACCGATACGGAAATAAGCACGAGAAAGCAGATAATTAAGACGAGCGAAAAGGAAAACCTTGCCGTTGCCCTTGATTTTGCCGTGGCATGGCTTGAGAGAGAACTTGCAAGGGCTGCGAAGAATAAAAGCTAAAAAATCTGAGAGCGCTGTAAAGCCTCGCCGCTGACGGGATTTACCGTTTGCGGCGAGGCTTTTTCATAGCTGTTTTATGTTATTTTCTTCTTTTTTTCTTGTTTACCCCTATGACTCCTCCAAACGCGCCCGAGAGAATCATTGCCGCTAATCTCAAGAGTGTATTTAAATTTACATTATCGGACGCAAATAATGTTCCTGTGATAAGTATTATAATAAATAACAATAATGCCGAAAGCGCTCCGACGACTATGCCACGCTCTTTTAATATGCGCGAGCCGGCAAATCCCGCAAAAAATGATGATACACACGCGGATATTATTGACGCGGCGAACACGACTCCCTGCGATATTGTACGCATTTTCAAGACGAGAAACGCGCTCAATAAAAGCATTATAATCAAAACAACGCTTCCGAAAAGTCCCCCGAATACTACCGCGCGAGCCATTGCTTTTGCTGTCAACTGCTGTGATTTCTCGCTTCTCACACCGAACCCTCCTAATACAATTCTATCATATATGTATTCACAATTTTTTATCAATATTCATTTCTGCAGAGGATAATGTATGAGGGGTCTATCATAAGCTGAGGTTTCTATTATAGAATAATTGACAAATTTTTGCAACACAAATCAGAAATATAAAATGTATAAGTGCAGTTAAAGCATTCCTTCCTGCAGTCCGCATAGTCACTAACGAAAAAGTATACGGCTATAAATATACCGAGAGGTTTAGCGTCCGACATAATCCGATTCGTCCATATAATTCCGGTCATAACGGAAAAACAAAGCGCGGTCATCGCTAAGACAACAAATATATTTTCTCTATGTGAAGTTTTTTAACAGCAATTTTGCAACACATTATTGGCAAACTTACAAAATAATTCAAATTTTTACTCCGCTTTATTGACAACAGAAGCCATACGCACTATAATTAAATGTGTTATTTATTATGCGGCAGTAGCCGCAAATTTTGTTTGGAGGCTAATATAATGAGCAGAGTATACAATTTTTCGGCGGGGCCGTCTGTCCTGCCTGAATCAGTTCTCAAAAAAGCCGCGGAGGAAATGCTTGATTACGAGGGCAGCGGTCAATCCGTAATGGAGATGAGCCACCGTTCCAAGATTTTCGGCACTATTATAGAGGGAGCTGAGAGCCTGCTTCGTGAGGTAATGAGCATTCCCGATAATTATAAGGTTCTCTTCCTGCAGGGAGGCGCTTCGACACAATTTGCGGCAATACCGCTCAATCTCATGAACGGTTCAGGCAAGGCGGACTACGTTCTTACAGGGCAGTGGGCGACCAAGGCTTATAAGGAAGCCGCCAGATACGGTGACGTTAAGGTAATAGCGTCCTCTAAGGATAAGACGTTTTCTTATATTCCAAAGCTTGATCCATCGACCTTTACAAAGGACGCGGATTACTTCTATATTTGCATGAACAACACAATATACGGCACGGTATATCATGAGATTCCCGATACGGGCAATGTGCCGCTTATAGCTGATATTTCTTCCTGCATTCTTTCCGCTCCGCTTGACGTTTCAAAGTTCGGTATGGTTTATGCCGGCGCGCAGAAGAATATGGCTCCGGCCGGTCTTACTGTTGTTATTATACGTGAGGACCTTATCGGTCATGCGCGCGATATTACACCGACAATGCTCAACTATCAGACACATGCCGATAACGGCTCTATGTACAACACTCCGCCGTGCTATACTATATATATTGCGAAGCTCGTTCTTGAGTGGCTCAAGAATGAGATCGGCGGTCTTGAGAATATGAAAAAGCTTAACGAAAAGAAGGCAAATCTGCTTTACAGCTGCCTTGACAGTTCCAAACTGTTCAAAGGCACTGTTGTGCCCGAGGATCGTTCTCTTATGAACGTTCCCTTTGTCACAGGCAGCGATGAGCTTGACGCTAAGTTTGTTAAAGAAGCAACGGAAAACGGTCTTATCAATCTTAAGGGACACAGAACCGTCGGCGGTATGCGCGCGTCTATCTATAACGCTATGCCATATGAAGGCGTAGAAACGCTTGTCAAGTTCATGAATAAATTTGAGGCTGAAAACTTATAACTTTATATTTAAAAGGATTGATTTCAATGTATAATATTCTTACGCTAAATAAAATCTCCAAGACAGGCTTGGCGCGTCTTGATGAAAACTATAATATATCGGACTCTTTAGAAAACCCCGATGCTGTTCTCGTCCGTTCCGCCGCCATGCACGATATGGAACTTCCCGAAAGCCTGCTTGCGATAGCGAGAGCCGGCGCGGGCGTCAACAACATTCCGCTTGATAAGTGTACGGAAAAGGGCATTGTAGTATTTAACACACCCGGAGCAAACGCAAATGCGGTCAAAGAACTTGTTCTCGCAGGTCTTTTGATCAGCTCGAGAAAAATTGTTGACGGCATTGAATGGGCAAAGAATCTCAAGGGCAATCCCGACGCGGCAAAACTTGTGGAAAAAGGCAAGAGTCAATTCGTAGGTCCCGAAATCAAGGGCAAAACTCTCGGCGTTGTAGGCCTTGGCGCTATCGGCGTGCTTGTCGCGAACGCCGCCGTTGCTCTCGGCATGAATGTTCTCGGCTATGACCCGTATATTTCCGTAGACGGCGCGTGGGGACTTTCTCCGAAAGTAAAGCACGTTGTTTCACTGGACAAAATTTTTGAAAACAGCGATTACATTACACTTCATGTGCCGCTTACTCCCGATACTAAGGGTATTATATGCGAAGCAAATATAGCTAAGATGAAGGACGACGTCCGTATTCTTAACTTTGCGAGAGGTGATCTTGCCGATAATGAAGCTGTTATTTCGGCTGTCGCCAACGGTAAAGTAGCTAAGTACGTTACAGATTTCGCGGCTCCCGAACTTATAGGTGTTGACGGAATTATAGTTATTCCTCACCTCGGAGCATCAACGCCCGAGTCGGAGGATAACTGCGCGATAATGGCTGCCGATGAGATAAAGGATTATCTTGAGAATGGCAATATCAGAAATTCCGTTACACTTCCTGCGGTTTCCATGCCGCGAGGCGAGGGCAGGAGAGTATGTGTTATCCACAGGAATGTTCCGAATATGATAAATTCGGTTACGGCGGCTCTTGCGGGCGCGAATATTGAAAATATGCAGAGCAAGTCAAGGAAGGATTATGCTTATACAATCCTCGATGTCACAGGCGATTTTGATTCTTCCGCTGTTGAGGCTATCGACGGAGTTATCAAGGTAAGAGTTATAATATAACCAATAATTATGCTTTATGTTTTGCGAGATGCCCGATTCTCTCAGGCGCGAGGACATTACCGTAATCTTTGGGGATCCGCCTCACTGATGGTAACTCACTCGGCTTACGCTGCACTTGCCGCGTTGAATTACAGGGCAGGCTCCTTATTAAATGCTTTAGGTCAGCGGTTCGGTTTTTGCGGCTGTTGACTTAAAGCTTTTTTGTTGTGATTATATGGTTTGCTGTGAATGTCCGGAATATGATTTTCGGGTTATCGTTCCTTGTATATTTTTGCATTTTATGATAGAATAAAATGAATAAAAAGTTTGTAAATTTCGGAGAACTAAAATGGATAAAAAACTGATTGAAAATATAAATTCTCCTGAAGATATTAAAAACCTGTCGCTCGAGGAACTTGAGGAGCTTTCGGACGAGATAAGACAGGAGATAATTTCCGTTGTGTCAAAAAACGGCGGGCATCTTTCGTCCAACCTCGGCGTCGTTGAGCTTACTGTCGCGCTGCACCGGGTATTTGATTCGCCAAAGGATAAAATCGTTTTTGACGTCGGGCATCAATGCTACGCTCATAAGATTCTCACAGGCAGATATGAGCAGATGAAGACTATACGCAAGGAAGGCGGTATCTCCGGGTTCCCGTTGCCGAATGAAAACCCTAATGACGCTTTTGGAACAGGACACAGCAGCACATCTATTTCCGCGGCATTTGGACTTTTAAACGCCGGTATTTTGAACAAAGATGACAGCTATGTCGTTGCGGTTATCGGCGACGGCGCGCTGTCGGGCGGTCTGGCGTAT
>CAYLOD010000011.1:0-33092 GCA_964385235.1 uncultured Clostridium sp. | reverse complement strand
ACCCACGCCGAGCGTGAGGCTCGTCTTGTTTAATTTTACCTTTGTGGGGGCTTTCATCACGTTGACAATGCAAGATACCTTCTTGCCGTTGTATGTTGTGGCGGTTACGACAGCGGTGCCGGCCTTTTTCGCCGTTACAAGACCGCCCGACGCCGCGGCTGTCGCCGTAGAGGGATTGGAGCTTGAATATGTGATTTTATACGCGCCCTCGCCGTTTGTAAACGAGCTGTTGAGATCGTATGTTTCACCCACGCCGAGCGTGAGGCTCGTCTTGTTTAATTTTACCTTTGTGGGGGCTTTCTTGACGGTGACAGTGCATGACGCTTTCTTGCCGCTGTAAACCGAAGCGGTTATAACGGCTTTGCCCTGCTTTTTAGCGGTCATAATTCCTCCGCTCGCGGAAACTACTTCCGGATTGGAACTCTTGTATGTAACATTATGTGATCCGCTGTTATTTAGAAGCAGCCTGTTAAAGTCATATGTTTCACCTGAACCGAGCGTAATATTCGCCTTGCTGAATGACAGAGCCGAGGAAGTCTGCTTTAACGGAACAGCTATCGCCCTGACATTTCCCGCTGTGTTGTCAGTCATGGTGATTTTTGAGCTGCCAATGCTTTCCGCGAAGAAATCGGAAAGGGCGTTCTCTTTGTTTAAGCCCATTTCAATCTCGATCGTTGAAACGCTGCTGTCCTGCTTTGCGCTCGGCTGATATGCCGGGGGAACGCCGCCTGTTCCCGCGGCTGAAGCCGCAGCGGTGCATGAAGCCATGACGATTATTGCCGCAAAAACGGAAAAAATTACTTTTCTTTTCATACACATACCTTCTTAATTTTATGTAAGATTTTATGTAAGACATTTTATGTAAGACGCTTTTATAGGGAAACACCTGATAATACCGCACCGAGGCTTGTACTTTATTAAGCTGTGCCGGGCCCGCTCAAATATTGAACATATCGGAATTTGTTCAGCACAGCATAGTAAAAAATATATTTAAAATTTCAGCAAAATACTTAATAAACTGTTCTTTAGCTGTCGAAAAAAGCAACATTATATACATAATTCTACCATATTGCATTTATAAATTCAATAGCGGGCGAATTGACAAATTTTTATTTTGTGCAGGTTTACAATTAATGCGTTAAAACAAGAAAATAAAAAATAGTGACGAATGTGAGAACCTGTGTTACAGTTAAGATGCAAAATAAAACTGACAGGAGGTTCAGCTGTTCGTCATGGATAAGATAACGCAGGAAATGCGAATTCGTCAATTATTTTTAAAGTATGCAAAGAATCAAGGAGCCGCAGCAAAATAAAGGTCTTATAAAGAAATGCTTACGGCTGCCGAAATTTCAGACGTTTCAGAAATCGCATTTTTCATGTGTTTTCCTGCCGGCAACAAATAAAAGCAGACAGCCGAATATCCGCGACCGTCTGCATCTGCGTTTTAATTTCCGTTTTTTCTATTACCGCTGCTGCTGACAAAGAGTATATATGCAGACAAAAAAGCTCTCGCGCGGCAATGCCGGGCGAGAGCTTTTATAATAGGTTTTATCGTATTTCGGGAATATCGTCAAATGCTTCCTGAGCATCTTTAATGCCGAACATAACCTCGATGATCGCGTCGCCGAATCTGTTGAACATATAGGCGGGAATCATGATACTGTCCTCAACAACTTCTCTGGAGGGGACGCAGTTTTTGCAGTTTGTGGCGGTCTTATACCTGATTTCACCATCTGAGTAATCAAGTTCAAAGTTCCCTATGATCAAACCGTAGTTAATCATCGCTATGAGCTTCGCGAGCTGATCCTTGTGAGCTTCATCACAGTTTAGATTTATAAAGCCGTATACCAAATATTTGTCGTCGCGAATATCTATTATGATTTTACATTCTTGGAGGCGGTTATTCAGGTTAACTCCGCAACGTATAATGTTGCTTTCTTTGTCAAATGTATAGTGCCATTCATCATCTCTAAGATAACTTTCAATAGCCTGTTTAATTTCAATCAAGGAAGACATGAACAAACTCACCCCTGTATTAAGAATAAAAATTGTATGGAATATATTTTATCATTCCGTCATATAAATGTCAAGGCGTTGACCGTAGAAATGTATCACGCGGCACGCGGCAAGGCTCCGAACCCTTTAAAAGAGCTCGGAGCCTTTTTGTTTTCAAATGCAAATTTAACGTCTGCTAAAATTTTACGGCTTCAGCGGTTATAAATAAAGATAGCTGTCGCCCTTCTCCGGATCTTCCTCTGCTTCGATGTTCGGGTCGTTTAGAAGATTTACCCCGAACATACCAAAAGTTCCGAATGTACTTTGCAGATTTCCGGGAAATACCAACTGTTTATTGTGCGGATACTCGTTCTTGACAGGATCAAAGGGTGTTCCGAACTGGTCGATGTGTTCATTATTCCTGCTGTTTTTACCCATACTTTTTCCTCCGGAATGGCAAAGATATTTTACGCGGCTTTTAATGACCGCAATATATATCATTGACAAAAAAGAAGAAAATATACGGGAATATCAAGTTACAGACGGGTAAATTTTATGCAGTAAAGCTTCAATAATGACCCTGGACCGTCAAGGCGCTGCTCCTGACTGAGAGGCGGTACGGTACCGTCGACAGAGTAATATTGCCAAAGAAAGCCATATAATGCTATGACAAGTTTGCTTGACATAACACTTTTTAAGTGATAGAATACATTTATAGCAGTTATGTTTAAGTAAACTTAAACCGACTACTTTTTTGTGAACTTCGATTTTGGCTGACCGCATATGGGGCAGACCCAATCATCAGGCAGTTCCTCGAACGGCACATCTCCGTCATATGTGTACCCGCAAATATCGCAGACGTATTTCATGGAATCACCTTGTGCCGAGGCGTCATTTTCCTTTTTTACAAATACCGACTTAGGCGCGCCGCATATCGGACAGACCCAGTTATCGGGCAGCTCGTCAAACGGAATCAAGGGATCGTCGTATTCAAATTTACATATCGAGCATATATGCACCTCACCGGCGGGTTCCTTGTCGGGGACGTATGTCGGAGCGTATTTAGGGGACTTTCCCTTTATGACCTCATGATAGAACTTGTATGTCATGGGAGTGCCCGCCATTTTTTCACTTCCGGCGACAAGCTCACCTATAAAAATCGTGTGAGTTGTGCTTTCGATCGAGTCACGAACCTTACATAAAAACCAACAGCAAATATTCTCCTGAATAACGGGCATTCCTTCACGAAGCACCTTGTGTCGTACATTTTGCAGCTTATTGCTGTCGCGGCCCGAGGTGAATCCGAGAGCGCCTATGATAGCGCCCGATGTATTTTCCGACAGCACCGATACGGTAAACTCGCCGTGCTTTTTGATACATTCGTTTGTGTAATTCTCATGGTTCACACTTACTGCGACCATCATCGGCATAGATGTGATCTGAAAAACAGTATTGACGATACAGGCTGTCGGGTAGTTATCCCCTTTGGCGCCAATAGCATATAACCCGTAAGAAAGCGTTTGGAGAATTCTGCTGTTCATGACATGTCAACTCCTTATTTTTGCATTCCTTGATACATATATTATATTACCACGATTTACCTGCTATTACAAGAAGTTTTGTATAAAATTACGGATTTTTTTATTTTTAAGACATTATCTTCACTGAAACAGCTTAATAATACAAAGTATGATCCCGTACAGCACCGACGCTACTGTTCCATATACGAGAACGGGACCGGCTATTATAAACATTTTCGCGCCCAAGCCGAGGACAAAGCCTTCGCTTTTAAATTCTATTGCCGGAGAAACTATGGAATTTGAAAATCCTGTGATAGGAACAATACTTCCCGCTCCCGCGAATTTGGCGAGGTCATCATAAACACCTATAGCCGTAAAGAACGCGCCGAGAAATATAAGACTCGCACTTGTCAGGGCGCGGGCGTCAAGCTCCTCAAAGCCAAAGCCGCAGTACATCAGGAAAATGCCGTGGCCGATACAGCATATTGCGCCGCCTACGAGGAAAGCGCATACACAGTCCTTCAGCAGAGAGCTGTTCTTTGAGGCTTCTTCAGCCATATGTGAGTATTCAGTCTTTGTAATCTTCATAAATCGTTCTCCTTTGCAAATAATTTACAGCTTTAACAAGCAGCGTCCGCATCTCCGACGGCGGCACCGTGTTGAACCGTATGAATAAAACAGCTTTAATAACCTTTATTTTCCCCGAAATAATACTTTATATTCGCAAAAAAATGTTGTATAATATATATTTGGGAATAAGGAACAGTCATTGAATGCTTATTTTTAAATGGTGGTTTTTTATTTGAACAAATTTATCTATCTTGACAACAGCGCGACGACCGTTGTCTGCGAGGAAGCGGCTAAAAAGGCACTGTACATAATGACGGAAAAATACGGAAATCCCTCGTCGCTACATTCCTTCGGGTTTGAGGCCTCAAAGGAGCTTGAAACCGCCAGAGAGGCTGTATCGTCGGTTCTCGGCGCCGCGCCTGCGGAGATATTCTTTACATCGGGCGGTACGGAGAGCAATAACACGGCGATTTTCGGCGCGGCCGCCGCTCTCAAACGGCGTGGAAACAGAGTCGTAACTACCGCGGTAGAGCATTCGTCCGTAATAGAAGCCGCCGAAAAGCTGAAAAGCGAGGGCTTCGACGTCGTGTTCCTTGAGCCTGACTCAACGGGGACTGTTCCGAAGGAAAGCTTCATCAATGCCATAGATTCAAATACTGTTCTCGTCAGCGTTATGGCTGTCAATAACGAAACGGGAGCGGTACAGGATATAGGCGCGGCACATCAGGCCATAGTCCGGAGCGGCTCTCCCGCGCTGCTGCACTGTGACGCGGTACAGGCATTCGGAAAAATCACATTAAAGCCGAAAAAGCTCGGCGTTGATATTATGTCGTTAAGCGCGCATAAGATACACGGTCCCAAGGGCGTCGGAGCGTTGTACATAAGAAAGGGCGCGCGGGTGTCTCCGTTGCATTACGGCGGGGAACAGGAAAGGAAACTCCGTCCCGGCACTGAAGCGCTTCCTTTGATCTGCGCTTTCGGCGAAGCGATAAGGGCTTTGCCTCCGTTTGAGGAGGAATATGAATACATTGAGAGTCTTTGGGTTCACTGTAAGGAACTGGTTTCAGCCATTCCAAATATATATGTGAACTCACCCGAAAACGCGCTTCCTTATATTTTGAATATTTCTGCCGTCGGTATTCACTCGGAAACCATGCTCCACTACCTTTCAGAGTACGGAATATATGTTTCAAGCGGTTCGGCTTGCGCTAAGGGTAAAAAAAGCCATGTTCTCACCGCTATGGGGCTTCCGAATGAAAGGATAGACTCAGCGTTAAGAGTGAGCTTTTCGAGGTTTAATACCCGGGAGGATACAGAGATATTTGCCGAGAGGCTGTCCGAAGGGATGAGAACCTTGGCAAGATCAAGATAAAAAGGAGCGTTTTATGAAGGAAACAATACTTATTAAAGTTGGCGAGATTGCACTGAAAGGTCTTAACCGGCGAAACTTTGAGGACGTCCTTATAAAAAACATAAAGCGCAGGGTCAGCAGGATCACTCCCTGCGAAATTAAAATAGCTCAGTCGACGATTTCCGTGACGCCGTATAGTGAGGACGTTGATTTTGACGAGATAGAGGATTGTGTTTCACATATATTCGGTATAGCGACATATTCGCGGGCATGTATCGCCGAAAAAAATATTGAGTCGATATTGAGCTGCGCTAAGGAATACCTGGCCGATACGCTGAATGAAATAAAATCCTTTAAGGTGGAGGCGAAGCGTTCTGATAAAAAATTTCCCATGACATCTCCGGAAATAAGCTGTGAGGTCGGAGGCTTCCTTGCGGACAGCTTTCCGCATCTGACGGTCAATGTGCATGATCCCGACATGGTTGTAACGGTAGAGGTTCGCGACTACGCGGCGTTTATAAGGGGCGCGGCGAAAAAAGGAGCGGGCGGCATACCTGTCGGCACGGGAGGTAACGCGGCAATATTGATTTCGGGAGGAATAGATTCACCCGTCGCCGCTTGGATGATGGCGAAGCGGGGGCTTTCGCTAACCGCCGTTCACTTCGCGAGTCCCCCGTACACAAGCGAGCGCGCCGAGGATAAGGTCGTAAGACTCCTGCAAAGGGTATCGAGATACAGCGGACATATGAAAATGTACACGGTGCCGTTTACAAGGATACAAGAGCAGATTAAGGACAACTGTCCCGAAGAGCTTTTTACGATAATTATGCGGCGCTTTATGATGCAGATAGCTGAGCGTATCGCGCGTGAGAATGACTGCGGCGCGCTCATAACGGGCGAAAGCCTCGGTCAGGTCGCAAGCCAGACGCTCGGCGCTATGTGCTGTACCGATGAGGTCTGCGGTATGCCTGTATTCCGTCCTCTCATAGGTATGGACAAGGAGGAGATTATTGAAATATCAAGGAAAATTGATACGTTCGATATTTCCATAGAGCCGTTTGAGGACTGCTGTACGGTATTTACGCCTAAGCATCCCCGAACAAAGCCTGTTTTGAGGCGTGTTAAAGAGGCACAGTATAAGCTTCCTGTCGATGAGCTGATTAACGAAGCGGTTGAGAATGTAAGGCTTATGGAGATTTTTTGTTAGAGCAGAAAATCTTTCGGTTGAAAGGAGTTCGGATTGAATGAATGCCGAAATTTATCTTATAAGAGGTGGCAGCGCCGCTTCTGAATGCGGAACGGACGCTTTTAACAAGAAGATGAAGGCGCTTGCGGAAAACAATGTTTGTGTACTTTACAAGACTTCGGTTGATAATAATAAGAAAGCGCTTGCGCAGGCCCTTGAAATGTCGTCGGGCGATAATGAGAAAATAGACCTGATAGTTGTTGCCGACGCCTTAAAGGAAGCTTCAAAAGAAAACGCCGAGGAGTTTTTTGCGGCGTTTCAGGTAAAGAAGGATAATATAGTTGAAACAGCCGTAGAGGCCGGCAGGAATAAAGATGAGAATCCCGAACCGAAGGACGGCGGAAAGACCTCAAAATCGGGGAAAGCGGAGAAAAAGCGCTTTAACGTATATTCCGCAAAAGTCGGAGAAAAAAAAGCCGTAAAAATGGTGCTGCTCCCGACTGCGGAAGCTGCGGGTGAAGAATTCAGCGATGTACTGTATGACGCCGTGTACACGTTGTGTATTGAGGAGAAGCCAAAGAAGGGCGGATTTTTCAGAAATATTATACCAATGAGAGGCGACAGACCTCTTGAGGTGGTAAGAAAAACGATCCTGATGATCGCGATAGCGACATTCCTTGTTTCAGGCTACCTGCTGGTTGATCAGCTTATCATCAAGCCTTTGATCTCGGATAATACCAACAGCGGTATAAAGGATCTTTTGGTGGAGGGCAACGGCTCCGGCGCAGATGACTATAACGAGGTCACGCCTAAGAGAAAGAAAATCGTTATCGGTGAAAGCGAAGTTTTGCCGGATTTTGAGAAGCTCCTGAATGAAAATAAGGATACCGTCGGCTGGATTAAAATACCCAATACAAGAATCGACTACGTTGTCTGCCGATCCCAAGATCCCGAACAGCCTGAGTATTACTTGAAGCGCGACTTCTATGGCAATTACAGCGACTACGGAACTATTTTCCTTGATTACAGGAGTCCGCTCGACGCGCAGAATTTAATTATTCACGGGCATCATATGAACGACGGAAGAATGTTCGCCGACCTTATGAATTATCAGGACTTTGATTTTTACAAGAGCACCCCCGCATTTACGTTTAACACAATATATGAAAAGGCCAAATGGAAGATAATATCCGTTTACAAGACAAATACGCTTGAGTCGCAAGGCAAATTTTTTAACTACCTGCGCGGTACATTTGAAACGGAATCCGACTACATGAACTATATTTATCAAGTTCGCGCCAGGTCGCTGTATAATTGCCCGGTTGACGTCAACGAAGATGATACGATTCTTACTCTCTCGACCTGTGCGTATGACTTCGACGAGTTCAGGTTTGTTGTTGTAGCCAGAAGGGTAAGAGAGGGCGAAACAGCTAAGGTCGATATATCGAAAGCAAAATATAATCCGAACCCGCTCTATCCCGATATATGGTACAAGTACAACGGAGGGAAAAAGCCTGTCGTAACAAGCTTTGAGGAAGCGTTCAATGCGGGCGAGCTTACATGGTATGATAATCCGCATAAAAAGAAGTGGACTGTTTCCAAGGCGCAAATAGAAGCTACCAAGAAGGCTGCAAAGCTGCAAAATGAGGAGGAAAAGAAAGCAAAAAAGGAAGCGTCCTCCAAGGCTGCCGCCGAAAAGCTGGAGAAAGCGGAATATCAGCTTGATTATGCCGATTCATATCTTGAGGTTGCAAAAAGTAATCTTGACTCATTAACGGAAATATACAATGACTTTAAAAGCGATGTAACATCGGGTAAAAACAAATACGATGAAGCTATGAAAAAAGCGAAAAATATTTCCAAAGTTAAGACTAAAGTTGAACTGAAAGGCATTATAAATACTCTTGAAAAAGCGAAAAATGCCAACTCCGGCTTTGACAAGAGAGCCGATTCATTGGAAGAATGGAAAACGGCTATTATATCACAGGCCGATCAGGCTGCCAAATATGCCGACGCGGCATTGAAATACACGTCCAAAGTCAAAAAGGACGCGCAAAAAGTCAAGGATACATCTAAAGAGTATAAAACAAAGGTCAATGATATTATCAAAAAATCAAAGGGTTATGTCGATGACGCGTCCGGGATGACTCGCAAGCTTGACGCTCAAATAACCGCCGCCAATAAAGCGATTGCCAACCTTAAAGCCGAGCAAAGCAGCAAGCCCGCGGCGTCAAGCAAGCCCGCGGCGTCAAGCAAGCCCGCGGCGTCAAGCAAACCCGCGGTATCAAAGCCGACTGAGCCGTCTTCCGAAAATATATCGGGAAATGAAGAAACCGCGGAATCGGCGGCATAATTAGATAACGGAGAGATAACATGGATTACGAGCTGATATACTATACATCGGGGAGGACGGCGGAAACGGAACGTGTTCTCGACAAGGAGCTGTCGCCGCTCGGACTTATACATTCCGCGGGAGCTGCCGCGACAGATAAATCGGAGCTTGCCGATATCCTCGAAAAGGGTCTGAGAAAAAGCCGCCTGATATTTGTCATAGGAGGGCTTAACGACGGATATGACAGTACAGACAAGGTTCTGTCAAAAATACTTGTGTCTAATGATGAGAGCGTATCCTCTAAACGTATCGACGGCGAAAACACGAGCGGATATATAATAAGGTCGAAAGAGCAAACTATTGTCGTCCTGCCCGACGACCCGGAGGAAACGGAGCGTATGCTGCAAGGCGGAGTTATATCGGAGCTTGCCGAGGTATATTCGCTCACTGTTCCGGAGAAAAAGCCATCGGATATCGACAATGTTATGAAAAAGCTTGATGATGAGCTTTCACAGGTTGACAGAGTGAGGCTTATTTCCGCGCCTCCGAAGCCGAAGCTTTACAAGCGCAGTCCGAGGGCAAAGGTAATAATAGGTATTTTAATTACAGTAGGTATCTCGGCGGCTATAGCGGCGGGTGTACTTGCGCTGATATATTATATTCTGCCGTACACGACCTGACGTGCGCCGGAATATCTCGACAGTAAAAAGCGTCATTCGGCTTATGAGCGTTTGCCCGCGCCGAATGGCGCTTTCTTTGCCGCATGACGGCACAAGGAGTGAAAGGTACAGGAAAGGCAGCGGCTGATTAAAACAGAAGTTGCCCAAAGTGCGGAAGAATAGACAGGTATATAAAATCGGGATTCAATGATTCCGGGATATTACAGATGTTTCCGCAGAGTGTGTATTATCCGTATTTGTTCAGTCACAGTCAATTTGAAAATGTCTCGATTTTCGCTGCCGTTTGTCCCGTCATTATCACATACGGGATCGAATCCGCTTCAATCCGGCGAAAATCAGGCAAATGAAATCAGCGGCTCAGTGTGGAAAAAGCCCCGGAAATAGCGTATTTCCGGGGCTTTTAAGCTGTTTTGATTGAAAAATCGCGCTTTGTTATCTCTTGCTGAACTGTGGTGCGCGGCGGGCGGCCTTAAGACCGTACTTCTTGCGTTCCTTCATTCTCGGGTCACGAGTGAGCAGACCCGCTTTCTTGAGTTTCGGGCGGAGAGCCTCGCCGTCATATTGGAGAAGCGCTCTCGCGACGCCGTGACGAATCGCGCCGGCCTGACCGGAAACACCGCCTCCGGCAACTCTGCAAACTACGTCGAACTTTCCGTCCGTTTCTGTGAGGACGAGAGGCTGACGAACGATGAGCTTTAATGTTTCAAGACCGAAATAATCGTCAATATCTCTGTTGTTTATTGTGATCTTTCCTGTGCCCTGATAAAGTCTTACTCTCGCTACAGAGCTTTTTCTTCTTCCTGTGCCGTAGAAATATGGAGTCTTATCGTACATTCAAATTGCCTCCTTCCTTATTTATCCCAAACTTCGGGCTTCTGAGCCTCATGCTTATGTTCCGCACCCTTGTAAAGACGGAGCCTTGACATTGCGGCGCGTCCTATCGTATTGTTCGGAATCATACCGCAGACAGCAAGCTCTACTGCCTTTTCCGGGTTTACAGCCATAAGCGTGTCGTAGCGTGTGGCTTTCATGTGTCCGACGTAGCCTGTGTGGCGGTAGTAATATTTCTGCTGAAGCTTTTTACCTGTGAGAACCACCTTATCGCAGTTAATAATTATAACATGATCACCGCAGTCCACATGAGGTGTGTAGGTTGTCTTGAGCTTTCCGCGCAGCAGATCCGCAGCCTGAACAGCGACACGACCGAGAGGCTTGCCTGCGGCATCAATAATATACCACTTGCGTTCAATCTCAGCGGGCTTAGCCATATAGGTTGACATTAGCTTTTCCTCCTGTTTTTCAAATACATTTGCTTAGTTTTGAGATAGCCGACGATGCTTCTCAAAGTCACAAGATAGATAATATCACAGCCAAACGGTAAAGTCAACACCTTTTTGGAATTTTTTTAATTTCTCACGCACAAAACTCTGTTTTTCTCTTTTTTAAGCTTATTTTCTCTCTTAATCTCTAATATGATTTTTAAATTTAAAGGGCAAACCCCGTGCGGGAACCGCGCTTTAAAAATAAATTTTATGTATGTGAACGCCGCCTTAAGAATATTCACACTGTAAAGATTATACTTTTTTTCTTGATTTTTCACTTGAAATTAGCTTTTATTATGGTAAAATTGTAATAATAATTGTATAAATTTAACACCGGCGGAAAGGATGAATAAATTGAATGACTTCGTGTATCAAAATAAAACTAAAATAATTTTCGGCAAAAACTCCGAGGAACAGCTCCCGTCGCTACTTACCCCGTATAATTCACGCGTTCTCCTGGTTTACGGCGGCGGAAGCATTAAGGAAAGCGGTCTTTACGACAAAATAGTTTCAATGCTCAACGATAACGGCATCAAGTTTTCAGAGCTTTCGGGCATAGTGCCGAACCCTCGGCTGCGAAAAGTCTATGAGGGCATAGAGCTTTGCAGAAGTGAAAACATCGGCTTTATTCTCGCTGTCGGCGGCGGAAGCGTTATAGATACCGCAAAGGCTGTTTCCGCCGGGGTGCCTTACGACGGCGACGTCTGGGACTTCTTTGAGGGCAGGGCCGAGATGCAGGTGTGTCTGCCTGTAGGAGTTGTATTGACTATTCCCGCGGCGGGCAGCGAATCAAGCCCGAACCTTGTCATCACAAAGGAGGAGGGTCTGCTCAAGCGCAGCTACGGGCACAACGAGCTTCGTCCCGAATTCGCGGTCATGAATCCCGAGCTGACATACTCGCTTCCGTTCTATCAGACAGCCTGCGGAATCTCCGATATGCTCGCGCATATTATGGAGCGCTACTTCACGAAAACAGAACACGTCGATGTGAGCGACCGCCTTTGTGAGGGACTTATGCGCGCGATAATATCAAATGCTAAGCTCATAAAGCAAAATCCCGACGACTACAACGCCCGCGCTGAGATAATGTGGGCAGGAAATCTCGCCCATAACGGTCTGATAGGCATGGGCAGGGAAGAAGACTGGGCTTCTCACGCGATTGAGCATGAGCTGTCGGCTGTTTATGACATAGCTCACGGCGCCGGACTTTCGATAATCTTCCCCGCGTGGATGAAGCACGTCTACCGTGAAAATGAGGAACGCTTCGTTCAATTCGCACAGCGTGTCATGAATGTTGACCTTCCGAACTCTATGGTATATGAAACTGTTATGGAGGGAATATCGCGTCTTGAGAGCTTCTACACATCTATCGGACTGCCTGTAAGGCTTTCGGCAGTGGGAATCGACAGCTCAAGACTTGAGGAAATGGCTAAAAAGGCAAACTCATGCGGAAAGTTTAAAAGGCTTGACGCGAGCGATATATATAAAATATATAAGCTGGCATTGGAATAAGGGACTTACAGCTATGAAAAAACTATGCGTATTTGACCTTGACGGAACTCTGGTAAATTCACTCTCTGACCTTGCGGACGCTATGAATCACGCGCTCATAAAAAACGGCTTTGAGCCGCACGAACGCGAAGAATACCGCTCCATGGTCGGCAGCGGAGTATCAATACTTGCGGACAGAGCCGTAAACGCGCCGAATAAAGCGGCAGCACCTGAACAGAAGGAAAGTGTCCTCTCCGATTTTAACAAATATTATTCTGAACATAATCTTGACAAAACCGCTCCCTATGACGGCATACCCGAACTCCTCACAAGCCTGGACGGGCTTTCCGTGAAGTATGCCGTAATATCAAACAAGCCCGACGTCTTTACAAAAGTAATTATACGAAAGCTGTTCCCCGCGCATACATTCGCTGCGGCTTGGGGCAAGAGCGACCGCTTTGAACGCAAGCCCTGCCCCGATATGCTTTTCGCGATGACAGCCGGACTCGGCATTGACATAAGTGAATGCCTGTATATAGGTGACAGCGATATTGACGTTTTCACGGCGAAGAACGCGGGTATGGATTTCTGCGGCGTAAGCTGGGGCTTTCGGCTTGAAAGCGAGCTTTTGAACGCGGGAGCAAAGTATATAGCTCACAAGCCGGAGGATATTCTGTCTATGCTTTAAAAATCGTCGGCTCAAGATGCGGGTATAAAGACGGCGCAATATTTTCCGAAAATTTAAGTATTAAGAGGTTTTTGCTTTGAGTATCAAACGAAACTATCAAAAGGAGCTTGACAGGATAACAGCCTCAATAAAAGAAAAAGGCATCAGACCGTCGCTTCTGCTTCATGCCTGCTGTGCGCCATGCAGCAGCTACGTTCTTGAATACCTTAATGAATACTTTAATATTACATTGTATTACTATAACCCGAATATTTCTCCCGAAAGCGAATACAGCCTCCGTATAGGCGAGCTTCACAGGCTTGTTTCCGAAATGAATATCGGTGTTGAAATCATTGACGGAGAGTACGCCCCCGAAGTGTTTGAGGAGATCGCGAAGGGACTTGAAAACGAACCCGAGGGGGGCGCGCGGTGTATGAAGTGCTACCGTCTGCGGCTCGAGCATACGGCAAGGCTTGCGGCGGAGCGGGGCTTTGATTATTTTACGACTACGCTTTCAATAAGTCCCATGAAAGACGCCGGGACGCTGAACTCTATCGGCGCGGCTCTCGCGGAAAAGTACGGCGTCGCATATCTTTTCTCCGACTTTAAAAAGCGCGAGGGCTATAAGCGCTCGATAGAGCTTTCACGCCGGTACAAACTGTACAGACAAAACTACTGCGGGTGCATTTATTCAAAGGCGCAGGCTGAACGCAGAATCAAGCAAGCCCGAACAGATGAAACAAACCGTCCCTGAAAACGCCGTCAGGCATACTGTCCGCTATGCTGTAAAGAGAAACAGCGTCATTGATGATTATATACACTCCCATAGCGGTCAATGCCGCGAATATAATCAAACAGATTACAGATATTACCCTTAATGTTTTCACAATCTTTTACCTCCGTATTTTATTCTTCTATTAATAAATCTAAAGTATTTTCCTATGAGCGTGCTTCCGTCAAAAATCGCCAAAATACTAATAAATATTCCGAAAAACGCGAGGAAAAGTCCGCCGGCGCCAAGTAAAACAAAGCCGACGCTTAAATCCCTTGCGATAAAGCAAACCGCGGCGTCAACGAATCCCGCGGCAAGCAGTACGAGTCCTGCCGCGAAAAGCGCAATCATCAGCACAAGCAAAACCGGCACGATAAAAACAGAAAGAGTTCCCCATATAACAGCCTCCCATGAATGAGCCGTGTTATTATTATTTTTAATTACCGACGCCTCTACCTTGAAGTTGTCGTTATAGCCGTGATCCTCTTTACCTATGTTAACAAAGTATTCGGCCGCCCTCTCGGGGCTTCCGAGCTCGTATATTATCATAGCTTCGGTCTTTCCGGCGTTTACTTCTTCTGCGAAATGCGCCTCATAATCGCGCATGACCTTGTTTCGTTCGGCATGCGGCAGGGGCGCGAGAGCGTTAAAAAGCCGCTGCATATATTCATATTTAGTCATAAAGTCACCAACTGTTTCAATAAATAGCTTGTCCCGTATTTCAACGCGGCGTCTAAGTTATATCTTTATAGGCAACTATATCATTACTGTCACAGCTTTGTCAAGAATGACTCTCAGCATATCGTAAACAAATTAAAGGGACAGCAGCTTCAATAAGGAGCTGTTGTCCCTTTTTATAACGAAAATGAGGAGCACCGCTGTCCACGCGCTCAGCGCCGGTACATCGTCACGGCAGACGCCCGTTAATACGCAAAAATACTATTTGTTGCGCGATTTAAGAAGACGCGCGGAATTGAGAACAGTAAGAACCGAAAGCCCCGTATCCGCGACAACCGCCGCCCACATCGGAGCATAGCCGAATGCCGCGAGTATGAGTACGACGGCTTTCAGAGATAAAGCAAAGGCTATGTTAAAGTGTATTATTCTCATAGCTCTGCGGCTGATTTTTATCGCGTCGGGCAGTTTTGCCAAAGTTCCTCCCGTGAGAACGGCGTCGGCTGACTCTATAGCCGCCTCGCTGCCAAGTCCCATTGCAAAGCCGCAGTCTGCGGCGGACAGCACAGGAGCGTCGTTTATTCCGTCACCTACAAATATGACCTTCCCGTTTTTCTTAAGTTCTGTAACGGTCTTTACCTTATCCTCAGGCATGAGCGAATGCTTAAATTCGCTCAATCCGCACTCGTTCGCTATTCTTTTCGCGGCGCTTTCACCGTCGCCTGTGAGCATTACTATATGCTTTATTCCGAGCGACCTTAGTTTGTCAAGCGTTTCTCCCGTATCGCCGCGAACCTCGTCGTGTGTTTCTATTTCTCCCGCGAGCCTGCCGTCAACAGAGAGATAAATAACGCCGTTTTTCAGACTGTTGTCAGAAAATAAATTTTTATTTCCGCACAGCACCTTCTTGCCGAGGAAGTCGGCGGATACACCCTTTCCCGCTATCTCCCTGTGGTTTGAGAGCGTTTTCTTCGGGAGATCCTTCGCGGCGCGCTTTATCGCGAGAGCCGACGGATGAGAGGAGTATTCCTCAGCGGCGGCGGCAAGCGCGAGAATCTCATCGCGTGATATATCCGCAAGCGGCTTGACATTGGTCACGGCAAGCTCGCCCTTTGTTAATGTTCCCGTTTTGTCAAACGCGACAGTATTCGCCTTAGCTATGGCTTCAATATATTTACCGCCTTTTATAAGAACAGCACTTTTCGACGCGGCGCCTATGCCCGAATAGAACCCCAGCGGCACGCTGATAACTAGGGCGCACGGACACGACGCGACGAGAAATACAAGCGCGCGGTTGATAAATGTCATAAAATCCCCCAAACCCATGACAGGCGGAATCACGGCAAGCAAAATCGCGAACAAAAATACTATCGGAGTATAGATCTTTGCGAAGCGGGTAATGAATTTTTCGGAGTTTCCCTTGCGCGCGGCGCTTTCCTCTACAAGCCTGAGAATACGCGAAGCCGCCGAATCTCCGCAGGTTTTCGTTACCGATATTTTGAGGATGCCCTCAAGGTTCATCATTCCGGACATGACCTCCGTACCCTTTGCGGAAGTCCTTGGTATGCTCTCGCCCGTGAGAGCCGATGTATCGAGCGAGCTCTCTCCTTCAATTACTGTTCCGTCAAGCGGTATGCGCTCGTAAGGGTTGACAATAATGGTTTCGCCCGGCTTTACCTCGTCGGCGGAAACAGTAATGCCGCCCTCGCTTGTTAAAAGACGCGCCGTGTCGGGTCTGATTTCCGAAAGAGCCTCTATTCCTTTGCGCGACTTGCTTACTGCTATATCCTCTATAAGCTCACCGATATTGAACAGGATCGTGACGGCGGCCGCCTCAAGAAACTCGCCGAGTATGCAGGCGGCGACTACGGCTATCATCATGAGTACGTTTTCGTCAATCCGCAGCTTTAAAAGCGCTTTTAAGCCCTTAAGAACCACATACCAGCCCGAAAAACAGACGCCGGCGGCTACTACCGCGTCGCCTATCCATTCCGGCTGTACAAATACAGAAAGCAAAATACCCGCAGCGGTGAGCAGTATCGCGATTATTGTCCCTGTTATTTGCTTATTGCCTTTTATCGCCTCTGCCTTTTTATTCTCTTTTTTCTTATGTTCGGAGTCGCTCTGCGGTATGAGCGTCACTCCGTCCTCTACGGAATCAATCGTTTTCTGGAGAATATCGAGGAGCCTGTCGTCAGCGATCCCGCTTTTAAGAGAGAGCGTCTTTGTCGCGAACGTAACTGTGACATTATCTATATCGTTCAGCTTTGAAACGGCTTCCTCTATCTTCATGCCGCAATTCGCGCAGTCGAGATCCTTGAGCGTATATTTTTTTACGGCAGTCATTGTTTAACTCACTTCCTATCCTCCAAAATATGCTCTAAGCCCATCATGTATATTTTCTGAATATGTTCATCGTCAAGCGAATAAAACGAGGACTTGCCCTCGCGGCGGACCTTGACGAGGTTTGCCGTTCGGAGAAGCCTTAGCTGATGAGAAACAGCCGACTGTCCCATGCCGAGGATTTCCGCCAAGTCGCAGACACAAAGCTCATTCTCAAAAAGAGCGCACATTATCCTTATCCTTGTTGTATCTCCAAACATTTTAAAAAGCTCCGCAAGGGAAAACAGAGTGTCCAGCTCCGGCATTTTACTCTTTGCTTTGGCAACAGCGTCAAAATGTATACAGACCTCATCGCAAAATTCCTTGTCGGGACATTCGGCACAATCCTCTGCCGGGTCTTTATGAATGTTTTTATTTTCTTCAGGTTCACTCACGGCAATACCCTCCGATTTTTTAGAATAAACATATGAACATATATTCATATGTTTATTAAATTATACCGCACGATTTTTTAATTGTCAATACCTAATATTAAAATTTTTAAAAATTTCATTTTTCTCTTGATAAAGGCGGCACATCGAAGTATAGCTGTATTACCGCCAATAGTACACGATACAGTGGGAGGAGTGACAGCCACTATGTGCACAAACCTGATCGCGATAGACAAGATGAGCCGTATACCTGTTTATGAACAGATAGTAGAACAGTTCCACAACCTGATAGTCACGGACGTTTTAAAGCCGAGGATGATTATTCCCTCCGTGCGCTCACTTTCAAGGGAACTCGGCACAAACCCGAACACGGTACAAAAGGCATACGTTGAGCTTGAGCGATTGAGGATAACATACGCTGTTCCGGGCGTGGGCAGATATGTCGCGGACGACGCAAAGGAGATAATACAAAGTCTGATGTCGCAGTCCGATAATGAGCTTAAAACAGCAGTGGAACGACTGAAGCTGTCGGATATGACGGTTGATGACATTATTTCCAAGGTGAAAATGTATTATGGAGGAGAAGAAAATGATAAAAGCAAGTTATGTCACGAAAAACTTCGGGGATTTTACCGCGTTCAAGAGCGAATACGACCGAAATCTATTTACCGGAAACGGTATCGAGGTACTCAGCTTTAAAAAGGTCGGCGCGGTATCCAGCATATAGTCAGGAGCGCTGTCGGTATAATCCCTTTGATAGGTATAAGCTTTGCGCTTGCGTCAAAAGAAAACGTTTCAGTTGTGGCTTGGATAATATGTATTGTTTTATCCCTGCTGTTTTACTTTATATATGAACTTGTTACGACAAGAAGCGCTAAAAAGTTAGTTGTCGCGATACCGATGTACCTTGTCGTTATATTATTCAATGTGCTTTTCGTATCACTCAGATTTGGTGTAAGCAATATTAAACAAAAATATGCGAAAGGATTTTGCCGATGATGTAATAAATAATATCAGCGCTATATCAGCGCTGATAAGGATTTTTATATCATTGGAAATATCGATTTGTCCGCGGAGGATAGTAATTCTGATTTCTATATGAATATAAGTTATACGACGTGGATCGAAATGTACCCTGAAAACGGAACAGTAAACGCATATTTTCCGAGCTTGAATAAGTACTGCAGTGATAATTTCAAAGAGGAAGATATTCCGAATATCAAGAAAATTGTTCAGATACTCTATGAAGCGTCACAAAATGAATTTGATATTAAAAAACCGAACTCGTATGTATTTTCTATCGAAACTTTCAGCACGAAACTTTCAGCAAAAATGACGCTGATGATTCCGGCGACGGTCCGGAGGAAGAAACCTTAAAGAAAAGATTTCTTTGTGTAAACCTTACAGATGAACAGCATGAGGAAATGAGCAATATTTTAGGCGGTATAATCAAAAACACATATGGCGAAATGTCGACGGTGCTGATAGAATAACCTTGCTTGTTTCTGCTTCCTCGGGGTACCCCCGCGGGAAAGACGCGAAGTCGTTTTTCGCCTTGCGGCGGGGTACCCCCGCGGGAAAGACGCGAAGTCGTTTTTCGCCATGCGGCGAAAAACTTCGGCACCGACAGGGGACGCTTATGTGCCGCGCAGGAAATCAGTGCTTAATTAGCACATGGAAATTTATTGGTAATTTCTTTCAAGTGCGGCAATAAATTTTCCCTATCAGTGCCGGGCGGTTACGCGACTTTCGCGGCGGGGTACCCCCGCGGGAAAGACGCGAAGTCGTTTTTCGCCATGCGGCGAAAAACTTCGGCACCGACAGGGGACGCTTATGTGCCGCGCAGGAAATCAGTGCTTAATTAGCACATGGAAATTCATTGGTAATTTCTTTCAACTGCGGCAATAAATTTTCCCTATCAGTGCCGGGCGAAGCTTGCCGGGCGGTTACGCGACTTGCCCGCTTTAGTAATAAAATGTTATGAATTTTATGTTGTAGAAGTCGCAGGCGAGAATGTCGTTTGTCCCCTTGGGATTAAGTAGAATGAAATTCGCGCCGACAGCTACAAGAAAGCCCTCCTTGGTTACAAGCTGATTTGTACCGACAAGGAATTCTATGCTTACATTTCGTCCGACCTGTGAACGAATAAAGCCGTTCAGATATTGTATGTTGTCGGCGGTTATCGGAAACGGCTGGTTATATTCGGGTATAGGCTGAAGCGATCCGTCCTGTGCGGCTGCTGCCCTCATTCCCGACGGGAGCATTGTTTCACCGCCGGCTGCTCCCATATCATAAGAAGCGGGCGTTTGATGCGAATGCGCTGCTGATGACGGCTGAGGGGCAGTCTGCGATGATGTTCCGCCATCTCTCGCCGCTTCCGCTCTCGCCTGCTGAAGATTATAGGACGCTATCTGTTCGAGAGACGGAATGTTCGGATGGTAATTCACGCTTGTATCAACGCTGTCCGTACCGCCTACAGGCAGTCCGTAATACTTCGCAAGATCTATCGAATAATCATTGTTCATAATATCACCCTTTATGTTTAATTTCCCGTCTGTGACGGGTGGCTGTTGTAACTATGTCCGGGCATATCTCTCCGTCGGAATATAAAAGCAATGCTCTCCTACCCTGTTATATGCTACCCCTATCCCTGTCGCGGGGAAATATGTCGGACAGTTAGAGCTGTATGGATTCATAAAAAACAGGCTGTTGGCGACAGGCTCAAAGAGATTTCCGTCAAGCGCCCAATCGGCAACCTCATAGCTTTCCTCCGTCGGGGAGATATTGTAAACATTCTGCGGATTATATTCTCCGCCGACAGATGTTCTCATACATACAAACTGCCCCGGCTGCTCTATGATGGCACGAACGTCGCCGCCGTTGCTAATCCTCGCAAATTCGCCATAAGGCACGGTCGAGCGATTTATTATGACCGTGGCGACTGCCTTCATGCCGTCCTCGCCCTCACCGCCGGCTTCGCATTGTATCAGCCTTGCAAATAACTCGCGTGTGTCCACAAATCCGTCCTCCCTTGAGAATAATGCCGGTAAATTAACGCTTTGATATATGATATGACGGCGTGCCGTTTTTGTGAGAAAAAACAGGATAGCGGCGGAAAATTTAAAAATTCCGGTTGACTTTTTATTTTATTCGCGTATAATATAAGTAATTAAATAAATCCCGCAAAAACTGTGAAGGGAATAAGATACATATAACAAGCAAAGAGAGCCGCCGGCCGGTGTAAGGCGGTGTTGGTTTTATGTATGTATAGCTCATCCCGGAGTTGTCTGCCCGAATTTTTAAAGGCAGGACGTGAGGTCACGTTACAGACCAAGACCTTGTTAGAGGTCGGTGAGGGATGCGAAAGCATCTGAATCAGGGTGGTACCGCGAGCGTGAATTATGCCCGCCCCTTATTAGAGTGAGGGGCGGGCTTTTTAATTGCCGTCAGTATCCGAAAACCTCCAGTTTGTGGGATAACAATATTTATACATGGAGGAATTTCATTATGTTGAAAGAATCATTTAAAAAGTACGCGCCGTTTAAGCCAATAGCTCTGCCCGACAGACAGTGGCCGGACAGAACAATAACAAAAGCGCCGATATGGTGTTCCGTCGATCTGCGCGATGGCAATCAGGCTCTCGTTGACCCGATGAATCTTGAACAGAAGCTTGAATTTTTTAAAGCCCTCTGCGATATGGGCTTTAAGGAGATCGAAATAGGCTTCCCCTCCGCTTCCGAAACTGAGTATGAGATCTGCCGCAAGCTCATAGAAGATAACCTGATCCCCGACGACGTTACCATTCAGGTCCTCGTTCAGGCTCGCGAACATTTGATAAGAAAGACTTTTGAGGCGGTCAAGGGCGCGAAAAACGTTATAGTTCATTTCTATAATTCGACGTCTACTCTCCAGCGCAAGGTGGTATTTCATACGGATATGGACGGCATCACAGAGATAGCCGTCAACGGCGCGAAGCTTATCAGGGAGCTTACCGACAGCTATGAAGGAGATACGAACATTCGCTTTGAGTATTCCCCCGAGAGCTTCTCCGGCACAGAAACGGAAAACGCCATATCAATTTGTACCGCAGTTATGGAAGCACTCGGCTCAACTCCCGAAAACCCCATAATTCTCAACCTGCCGAACACCGTTGAAATGTGTACTCCCAACACCTACGCCGACCAGATAGAGTATTTCATACGCAACCTCCCAAACAGGGAGAGCGCGATTATCAGCGTTCATCCTCACAACGACAGAGGGACAGGCGTCGCCGCTACGGAGCTTGCTCTCCTCGCGGGCGCCGAGAGAGTAGAGGGCACACTTTTCGGAAACGGTGAGCGCACGGGCAACATTGATATTGTCACGGTCGGCTTGAATATGTATACACAGGGCGTCGACCCGTGTCTTGACTTCAGCGACCTTCCGAAATACCGTGAAATATACGAACGCTGCACAAAAATGCGTATCAACGAACGACAGCCGTATGTCGGCGATCTCGTATTCACAGCCTTTTCGGGCTCTCACCAGGACGCAATAAACAAGGGCTTCGCCTACAGCAAGGAGCACGACAGCGATATGTGGGAGATTCCGTATCTTCCGATAGATCCGGCGGACGTCGGCAGACAGTACGAGCCGATTATAAGAATCAACTCGCAGTCGGGCAAGGGCGGCGCGGCGTACGTCATGCAAAACAACTTCGGCTTTAATCTGCCCAAGAGTATGCACCCCGAGTTCGGAGCTATGGTTCAAAAGGTTTGTGATGAAGTCGGCAGAGAACTTCTGCCAAAAGAGGTCTTTCATGTATTTGAGCAGAACTATATTGATATTCAGGAGAGATATTCCCTCCTTGGACATACAATCCTCGAAAATCACGGCAACGACGTGATGTATTTCCGAGGCAAGCTCAGAATAAGCGACGGTTCCGCGAACGAGATAACAATAGAGGGCTGCGGGAACGGACCTATTGACGCGTTTTTCAACGCGCTTAAGGAAATAGGCGTAAGGGGCTATGAATTTGTTGACTACAGCGAACACGCTATTTCGAGCGGCTCGGACTCAAAGGCTGTCGCCTATATCCTGCTTAAAAACCCCGCGGGAAAGAACGTCTACGGCGTAGGCATACACACAAACATTTTTAAAGCGTCAATTAAAGGCGTTCTCTGCGCGATAAACAGAGATATTATTCTAAACAAAGATTGAGATTTTAACAGTTTAAGGGCAGGCTGCCATATAGGAGCCTGCCCTTATTTCATTATATTTACTGAGTAATTAAATTTTAAAATCAATCGCTGAATAAATAATCATACGCTCAATATGACTTCAGCGCTTGCCTTTGTCATTATTTGCGTGGCGCGGCGCCGGCGTATTTTGACGGGGACGCTGCTCCTGTCTGCGCTGCGCGGAACGATCCGCGGAAGTTCCGCGGGCGGAATTACGAGATTCCGTTGTACGCTGAACTGTTGAACGTGCGGGGGATTGCCGGTCTGACGGCGTATGCCCGGCATAGCGCGTTCCGCTGTTCGGAAGCGGCTTTTCCGTTGGACGTGTCGCGGGACGGGTGTTTTTGGTGGGAGCCGCGTATTTGACATTTTGCGGCTGTGCGGGTGAAGCGGGACGGGTTTTTTGTGACGCCTCCGCATAGCGAACATTCTGCGGCCGTGGTTTCTGTACAGTGCGCTTATCCGACGAATATTCCTGTGCCGTCTGTACATCATCTGCCGCTATGACCGACGGCTGTCTTGGCGCGGTGCGTTTTTCCGCCGCTTTCTCGGCAAGCTTCGCCTGAGCCTCGGCGGCGGCAGCCGCCTCCGCATATCCGAATCCTTCGGAAACATTAGGAACGGGCTGCCTGTGGTTATACTTTAAATCATATATCGCGTCCGCTATACGCTTAGAACTGTTTCTGTCTGTAAAGGCAAAGAATTTCTGTCTGCGCTCGGCGTACTTCGGAGAAACTTTGAAATCCGACTCGATTACTTTCCTAATTTCCTCGGCAAGAGTATCCGGGTCGGAAACAACTGTTCCAAAGCCCTGCTCGCGATAGCTGAATGACGAGATATTATCCTGACACGATACATTGGGATTTTGATAATATATTATCGGCTTACGCATATAAGCGAAGTCAAACGCCGCCGCGCTGTAGTCCGTTATAAGCATGGCGGATTTTTCGACGGTTTTCTCATATCCCAGTTCCTCGAACGATGAAACCGTCACCCTTTCGCTCTTGTTCCACAGGTATTCCTTTTTTGCAAATTCATCAGGCAGAATCAGAACAATATTGCAGCGATATTTGTTAAGACAGGTCAAAATCCGCTTATCGTTTATCATGGCGTTAAAGACGGAGTACAGGGGTTCTGCCGAAAAAGCCTGATAGCCTATATGAGCATATTTTCCAAACCCTCTCCTTAACGCGGGACAGACAAGTATCTGACGTGACGGCACGGACATAAGCTTGTCGGTATGAGGATAGCCGAACGCGAAAAGATTTCTTTTGTCATATCCGTAAATCGGATGGCTCAGTCTGTCATACTCCGCCCGCGAGCCGCAAAAACGGATAAATGTGTTATCATAAAGCCTGTTCTCGACTTGAGCGGAACGCGCCATGGAAAATCCGCTCCCGAACGAGACAATATCCGCCGTAAGGAGATCTCGATAGTATATTTCCTCGCCGTCCTCAAAGCCGAGGATCTTATAAACATTATAACCGTTTGCGACTATGACGTCGGCGTTCATCGCTATGATTTTTTGCGCGGCAGATCCGCACGGAAGTTTTGTACTCTGCATGGCTGTCATTATAAACGCGTCGTCGGGATTTATCCCGCGCTGAGAGTAATAGGCCTCCACACCGCGCTTGTCCCGCAATGAATTTATATAGTCGTAGAGGTCGCGTCCGTCATGTGAAGCGGCCTTTGTGCTGTCACACATGAGCCATATCTTTCTGCCGGAGTATTTGTCTACGGTGGAGTGGTATTTTTTTCTCAGACGTTTTATCTTAATATACTTCTGCATTGAAACAGAGCGCTTTATATCCGACAGGAAAAGTCTTTCGTTTTTGCTCTGCATAAACGATGTGGCGCGCCGGATCGTTATTTTCCGAGTCTCAGGGTCAAACGTAACCATTCTTCCGTCAACAACATAGTAGCTGTGCGGAAATTTTTCGGTGAGGTGTGCCCCCACGCCGCCAAAGGAGAACTTCAGCCTGTAGCTCATTCCCCCGATAGAAATAAAAAACGAAAGCACCGTCATTTCCTTAATATTTCCGAGAGGAACGGAAAACGTAAAGCCATACCCCTTGTCAAACGGAATTTCAAACAGAGTTTTCAAGGTGTAAAATTCATAGCTGTTAAACGGTATTTTATCTCTGTTCGCAACGGCGAAGATTTCGTAGTCAATCTTGTCAAGGCATGACACGTCAGTCACATACCCTGTAAAGCGCAGCGACGAACCCTCAAGGTTTATCGACAATATCCTGACGTCAATATAATCCGACGAGGAGATCAACGCTCCCCCGAGAGTCGCCGTAAAGCAGCCGTTGGTCTTTGTTTTTACCGCTTTAAGCGAACAATCTCTAAACTCGTATTCACTTGTGACTCCAATCGGGAAAAATTTAATGTCGGGCTTAAGGGATTTATTGCGGTACTTCAGCCTGATCATTTTAAATGTCAGTTCGGGAGGAAGGAACGCGCGCCTTGCTATATTCCTGTTGAGAATAATTGCATCGTCGATCATTTTCAGGGCTTCACATATCCGGTTAAAGAAATCGTTTACACTGTTGGGACCCATTGTAAACATATACCTGTCGCCCAAACCGCAGGAAAGCTTCACATAAATGAGATACATAACTATATTCATAGCTATCGGGGAATCTCCCCGGCTCTCAAGCATGGGCATTATAAAACGCGTAATCGAGTCCGTAAAGTATGATTTAAAATACTGCCCCTTAATGTTTTTGAAATTATTTTCCGCTGAATGTATCGTTGAAAATGTAAAACGTGATATATATAGATATGACTTCGTCTTAATAAGCAAGTCCAATATAAACGCGGTAGAAAAATCATTCGCGAAGGTTTTTGAAAAGCGCAGCGCGGATATAGAATCTCTCTTAAAAAAATACGCGCCGAGAACAAGTCCGACCCTGTCGGGGTATTCCCTCAGATCGATCTGACCGTCTTTCGCGCCAAACGTATACGGAACCGAGCCGCTTCTGCGTCTTGACGTTTCGGCCGACACACAAATCGCCGATGCTTTCATAAACGCGTGAGATACCGATATGCCTTTCAGTGCGTCCCGCGAATAATAATCGCCGGCGCGAATGAACGCCAGATAGCTTCCGACGCAGATAACTCTCGCGTCGTTAAAGCTTTCAGCCATACTCTTGCCCTGACAGTCGACAAAAAATATATTTTCGGGAAACTCATCGGTGTATTTCAGGCATAGTTCGGTACTCTCTTTTGTCACAAGAGAGTCAACGAGAATAAGCTGAACGCTGTTGCGGAAAAAATCCTTATCGAGAGTAAAGGATGAAACCGTTGTTTCCAAAAGCGATTCATTATCAATATATATATTTATGCTGAATTTATATTCCTTAGACATAATATACTCCGATTAAAGTAAAGACTTTAGCTGTTATCTTCCGCACCTTATATGCGATATGCGGGGGTTCCTGCCGTATCAGGTTAAAATAATTTATCATTCAAGTCCGTACTTCAATTCCTCACGCGCAAAGCTCTTATATCTGTCATAGTAATAGTGGGAGCGCAGGGTGACGAGGTCCTCGGGCGTAGTAATCTTTATATTGTCACGCTCACCCATATAAATATGGATCTCCTGACCGAGTTCTATGAGAAGTTCGCTTGACGATGTAGGCGATACTATGCCTCTGCGTTCAGCTTCGAGGTGGGCGCCCATTATCTTCCGCATAGTATATCCCTGCGGCGCCTGTGTGATATACATAGAGTTTCTCGGAAGCGCACGCGAGCAGTGTTCGCCGTCATCGCTCCAGAGAACAGAGTCGATGCTCGGCGTAACGGGAACGGCAGTTTCATATTTCTTTGCAAGCCTTATACAGTTCGAGATAAGCTCTTCGCTCATAACGGGCCGGACGCCGTCGCAGATAAGCACAATATCCTCCGGCTGGGCAAACTGCTCGATACGCACAAGACCGTTGTGGATAGATTCGTGACCCGTTGCGCCGCCCCTGACAATATCGACTATTTTAGGAACTTTCCATTTTTCGATAAGGTTCCACAGTTCATCTATCCAAGTTTCGAGGCATGATATGACGATACCGTCAACTTCGTGATGTGTTGAAAAGTTCTCGAGAGTCCTTATTATAATCGGCTTGCCGTCAATCTCTATAAACTGCTTCGGTATATCCGAGGTTTTCATACGGGTACCGGTTCCGCCTGCAAATATCATAGCATTTACCATAATTTTTACCGCCTTTGAATTTAAATATTTTTCCCATTTTTCCCATAATATTTCCATATTATTATAATACAATTTTTATGTGTTGTCAATTTAAGTGATTGCGTATTGTGTCAAGCGGTTTCGGGTGAATAAAACGACGGATTTAAAGACCGCAAACGAGCGCGGGTTTTTAATAAGACGGCAGTCCCGTGATCTTGCGGAAGTAAAGGCTGATATGATTCGCGTACTGTTGAATATTTAATTTTCTTTTAAACAGTTATACATTAGCCCGCAAACAGCGGCTTGCTTCAAAATAAATTAACGGCCATTTGACAACTGACCTCCAAGGAATTAAAATGTATCTGTAAATACTGTCTGAAAGTATGTACAGTGTCCCCGATAAACAATCGATCTTGAGATTTTTCGTAAAGCACTGTAAATTAAGGAGAAGATATTATGGCGACAAATATTATAAATTCAGCGGGAAAATCCGCATCTCTTTATCCGGCGGAAAACCCCGATTCACCGCTTATCGTGCTAAACAACTATTCGGACAACGGAAACAGCATTGTACAAGCGATGAAGTCCGCAGGCTGCGCGGACTGCCATCTCCTGACGGTCAGCGGCTTGAACTGGGATCATGATATGACACCGTGGTACTGTCCGCCGCTGACTGAGGACGATATGCCGTGTACAGGCGGCGCAGATGAATATTTGAAGATCCTGCTTGATGAAATACTGTCGGAAACACTTTCACGAATCGACGGCACGCCGGTTTTCATCGGTATAGCGGGATATTCTCTCGCCGGACTGTTTGCACTGTACTCAATGTACCGCACAGAACGGTTTTCACGCGCCGCAAGTATGTCGGGCTCACTGTGGTTCCCTGATTTTAAGGAATACGCGGTATCTCATGAGATGAAAAAAACACCCGATAAGATTTATTTATCTCTCGGCGATAAGGAAGCTGAGACCCGCAATTCTCTGCTGAGTACCGTGCAGGACAATACGGAGTTTTTAGCGGAATATTACCGCGGGCTTGGGATTGACACCGAATATGAACTGAATGAGGGGAACCACTATAAAGACGCGGCGCTCCGCAGCGCAAAAGGCATAGCGGCGCTTTTGAAATAAGGGGGCATATGAAATGGAAAATACAATATACGGAAAATTCATGCGGGTTGTAAATACTTACCCAGACCGGCCTGCCGTAATTGAAAATAACAGAACAATGACGTTTGCGGAACTGTCAAATATGGTTGACGCGATAGCCAATACTTTTCCCGATGATGTGAAGGCTGTCGGCGTAATTATGAAGCATCGGGCGGAGATGATCGCAGCTATGCTGGCAATCTTGAAATGCGGCGCTGTATATGTTCCGTCGGAGCCTTCCTTTCCTGTTGACAGGATCCGTTATATGATGCGGGAGGCAAATGTTGATTTCGTTCTCACGGATATTGAGCTTGCTGATAAGCTGCACGGTCTAAAAACGCAGTTTACAGACTGTAAAATATGCGCGTCAGCGGCAGAAAAACCCGGACGTAAATATAATCCGGCGCCTCAGTCACTTGCCTATGTTCTCTATACCTCGGGCACTACGGGCAGACCGAAGGGCGTTTCTGTGACCAATGCCAACGTGTGCCATTACGCGCGGGCGTTCCATAGCGAATTTGATAACAAGCCGGGCGATATTATGTTGCAGTATTCGGTATGCACATTCGATATTTTTGTAGAGGAGGTTTTTGCCAGTCTGCTTAACGGCGCGGCCGTCGCGATCCCCTCAGAGGACGACAAGACGGACATACGCAGTCTTATGACCTTTATAGAGCGGCATGGAATAACCATACTCTCGGGCTTCCCGTATCTGCTTGCGGAAATGAATAATCTTGATACGATACCGGCTTCTCTGCGTCTGCTCATCAGCGGCGGCGATGTACTTCGCGGGCATTATGTAGACCGTCTGCTTGACAAGGCGCTGATCTACAACACATACGGCCCCTCAGAAACGACTGTTTGCGCCTCCTATTATCGTTGCAACGGCGGAGCGGTGCTTGAGGACGGAACCTATCCCATCGGAAAGGCCGTTAAGGACGTGTCAATCAGAATACTTGACCCCGACGGCAACGAACTTCCGGCGGGAGAAACCGGTGAAATCTGCATATATGGAAACGGTGTGTCAAAGGGATATATCGGCGATCACGCGGAGGAAAACAAAGCCTTTGTCAAACTGTGTGATGGAGAAACCATGTATCGCAGCGGCGATCTGGGCTATGTACTTTCGGATGGGAATATTGCTTTCCTGCACAGAAAGGATACGCAGATTATGATTTATGGCAAGCGAGTGGAGCTTATGGAGGTTGAGTCAAGGCTGTATCAATGCAGCGGCGTGGAACAGGCTGTCGTCCGCGCTTTCACCGACGAGGGCGGCTTGTCGTATATGACAGCTTATATCGTACCCGCTAAGGAGGATCTGAAAGTATCCGATGTAAAAAAAGAACTGTCACGGAATTTGGTGGACTTCATGATTCCGGAATTTATTGTGAAAATGCCGTATATTCCACTCAACACGAGCGGCAAGCCGGACATGAGTAAAATGCCCGTTGTTATGAAAGCGTGATGAATATGAATATATCAGTCAAAAAAGTGGGCATCGGGGATTTACCTCTGCTGATCGAATGGCGTATGCGTGTTCTGCACGAGGTCTTTGCGGATTACAGCGACGCGGCATGGGATTCCATAAGGCTAAATAATGAAAAGTATTATGCAGAGCATCTTACGGACAATACTCATACAGCCTGCTTTGCCTTTGACGCAGACGGCGGCATTGCGGGCTGCGGAGGGATCTGTTACTATGAGGAAATGCCGTCGCCCGACAATTTAAGCGGAGCATGCGGCTATCTGATGAATATTTTTACTGTTCCCGAAATGCGTGGAAACGGAATCGGCAGAAAAATAGCAGAATTTTTGATCGCGGACGCCAAAGAAAGAAATACCGCTAAAATTTATCTTGAAAGTTCCGAAGCGGCAAAAGGGCTTTATGAGTGCATGGGGTTCCGGCCTATGCGTGACTACTACAAGCTTTAATCTGTTTCGACAGGAAGTTCCCCGCCTTTTTAGGCGGGGTAATGTCATTCCGGTTTGTTTAAGTGATTTTTACGGCAGGTAAGTACTAAAGCGGCGACGATACTGTGCGCGATATTATTTAAAAACTGCTTAATAATGTTTTCTTTAATATATTGACAGGATTATCGGCTGTAATTTATAATAAACCCGGGTATACGTTGTCCCATGCCTCTTAGGCAGTAATCATGCACTATGACGTGGCAAGCACCCTTATTTAACAGTGAAAAATTGAGAAAAAGGAGAAAAATATATTATGAATAATCAAATATACACCCCGTCTTCCGCTCCTGTTGGTCAGCTTAATACAAACAAAGGACTGCTCAAGTTCATTTTACTTTCTCTCATTACTTTTGGTATTTACGCGATTGTGGCAATGTCGTCCGTTTCAAACGATATAAACATTGTCGCAAGCCGTTACGACGGAAAGAAAACGATGCATTTTTGTTTGCTGTTTTTTATAATTACACCGATAACGTTTGGTATCGCGCCTTTAGTGTGGTATCATAGGATTTCCGCGAGGATAGGCGCGGAGCTTTCGAGAAGGGGTATTAACTACTCTTTCGGCGCGTCTGACTACTGGCTTTGGAACATACTCGGCTCATTTATAATCGTAGGTCCGTTTGTGTATTTACATAAGCTTTTCAAGGCAACTAATCTGATGTGTGAACATTATAACGCCTACGGCTGATACGTTTCCCGCCGAATTGGGCCGCTTCAGCTTCGGCTTATGCGGAAAAAAGAAATCAAACCGAAGGATAAAACCGAAGTTCATTCATAACCTCAAAGCTATGGAAAGACTGTTCGCAAAATATCCGAACGAACGGCTTGACGTATATTTGCCGGGAAGCATTCAGTATTTGGAGTTGCGATGAATTTGAAAAGCAGATGGGAATTTATCGCTAAAACTTATAAATAAAAATCGCTCGTGTCATTTTGAACGAGCGATTTTTTATTCAACAAGCAGTTTGACAAATTAAGACACGGCTTCCGCCTGAGAGGCTGTGACATATTGCCTGAGCGGCAATCGGTCTGCGGCGGCAATTACTCCCCGTCCGCGACGTCATCGTACTCCCAGTTATGGAATACGTTTTGAACATCATCGTTGTCCTCAAGTATATCGAGAAGACGCTGCATCTTCGTTATGGCGTCCTCGTCAGTAAGCGTTGTGTAAGTGCTCGGAACCATTTCGACCTCGGCGGAAACGAAAGAATAGCCCCTGTCCTCAAGAGCATCTCTGACAGTGCCGAAGTCCTCGGGTTCCGTCTGTACCTCGAATACTCCGTCCTCAGACGAGAAATCCGACGCGCCCGCGTCGAGAGCGTCCTCCATAACCTTATCTTCTTCAAGACCGTCGCTGTCAATCAGCAGAATGCCCTTTTTTGAAAACATAAACGAAACGCAGCCGGGAGTTCCCAAATTGCCGCCAAACTTGTCAAAATAGTGGCGGAGATCGCCCGCGGTTCTGTTGCGGTTATCAGTAAGAGTTTCCACTATAACGGCTACGCCGCTCGGCCCGTAGCCCTCATATGTGATAGCCTCGTAATTGTTGGCGTCGCCCTCTCCCGCCGCCTTTTTGATTATGCGCTCTATATTTTCGTTAGGAACGTTATTAGCCTTTGCTTTCGCTATGCAGTCCTTCAGCTTTGAATTTACACTCGGATCCGCACTGCCTCCTTCACGGACGGCGACAGCAAGCTCGCGGCCTATTTTTGTAAATACCTTTGCGCGCGCTCCATCTGTTTTTTCTTTCTTTCTTTTGATTGTACTCCATTTTGAATGTCCTGACATATGAATAAAACCTCCGGGATAAAATAATTTTTCTACAGGGAATACCCAATACATGATTGATATTTTATCATATTTTCACACTAATATCAAGTCTTGTATTTTGTCCGAAAAACCTCATTTCGCATGAAATATTTTACTGATTTTTTTCGGGGATACTACCCGTAAAATTGTTACCCTGAACAATTTTTCACGTATGATATGACAAAACTTGATTTTTCCCGCGCTAAGTATTACAATGATAACAGTTGGATTTCGCAAGCACAACAAGCACAATATGTAAAATTACTTAGGGGGATTATGTTTAATGAATTTTCATGGCAAGGATATTAAGATTTTCACCTGCAACTCTAATATTCCCGTTGCGCAACAGATTGCCGCGTGCCTTGGCGTTCCTGTAGGAAAGTCGGACGTTTCGTCATTCAGCGATGGTGAGATAGCTGTTTCTCTCCATGAATCCGTCAGGGGTTCGGACTGCTTCATAGTTCAGTCTACCTGTGCGCCTGTTAATGATAATATCATGGAGCTTTTGATCATGATAGACGCTATGCGCCGCGCTTCCGCCGCGAGAATTACGGCTGTTGTCCCTTATTTCGGCTATGCCCGTCAGGACAGAAAGTCGAAACCGCGTGACCCCATCTCGGCTAAGCTCGTCGCGGATCTCATAACGACCGCGGGCGCGGACAGACTTCTCACTATGGATCTTCACGCGGCACAGATTCAGGGATTCTTTAATATTCCTGTTGACCATCTGCTCGGCGCGCCTATCCTTGCGAACCATTTTAAGCAGATGATCGGCGATAATCCCGAAGAATATGTTGTCGTATCCCCCGATTTAGGTTCAGTTACACGAGCGAGAAACTTTGCGACACGTCTTGGCTGCCCGATAGCTATTATAGATAAGCGCCGCCCGAAAGCAAACGTATGCGAGGTTATGAATATCATCGGCGACGTTAAGGGCAAGAAGGTTATACTTGTAGATGATATGATCGATACTGCCGGAACACTTTGCAACGCCGCCAAGGCGACTATTGAGCTTGGCGGAGCTACCGAGGTTTACGCGGGCGCTACACACGGAGTCCTTTCGGGTCCTGCTATCGACAGGATCAAGGAAAGCCCCATTAAAGAGCTTATTCTCCTTGATACGATTCCCGTACCGCAGAGCAGAATGCTCGATAAGTTCACCATGCTTCCCGTTGCCCCTGTATTTGCCGAGGCTATCGAGAGAATCTACGAGGACAAACCCGTTTCATCTATTACTCTTTAATAATTATTTATATTTTCAGACGGCGCGGTCAGGCTTTGACCGCGCCGTTTCTGTTTAAATAAATATTTGTTTCCTGCCTGTTACCCACGTGGTTCACGCTGTGTCTTGCCGCGCCGTATGACGCGGCAAGACGTTTATTGGAGTTAATATAGTTAATATAGTTAATATAATAAA
>CAYLOD010000010.1:0-34118 GCA_964385235.1 uncultured Clostridium sp. | reverse complement strand
GCGAGCGCAAGCGAGCGATTCCGCGTCTTGCGTGTCGAGGCACTCGACCGCGCAGGAAGTCTTTTACTTAATTTGCACATGGTAACTCATTGGTAACTTCGTCCCCACGCGGCAGTAAGCGTCCCTTGCCGACGTCGAGCGAGCGCAAGCGAGCGATTCCGCGTCTTGCCCGCGGGCGCTGCCCGTAAGTTATTAACAATTAACTTTAAGTATTCAACATGAAAGTTAAATGTTAAAAATTTTCAAGATTTTGTCAACCAATCCCAACCGTGAATCAACATTCGGCAAAATTCTTCCGAGGCGGGCTTTAATGCAGTTTGAGGGACATTTCAACTTTTAAACCGCCCCTACTGCTATTACTAAAAATATTCCTATTCTTATCTTCCTGTCCCGGAGACATTAAGCTTTTTCGATTTTTCAGTCATCAAACCGCCGTATTATTCAACATAACATATAAAACTTTTAAAAGGACTGATCAACATGAAAATAAAATGCAACTGTCAGCTTCTTACCGAAGCTGTTACAAACGTTCAGAGAGCGGTTTCTCCGAAATCAAACGTTCCCGCTCTCGAGGGGATTCTTTTTAAAACGAAAGACGGTTCTCTCACACTGTGCGGATACGACCTTGAAATCGGAATAGTAACTACGGTCAGCGCGGAAGTCATTGAAGACGGAGCAGTAGTACTCAGTGCGAAACTCATATCGGACATTGTACGCAGACTTCCGGGTGAAACGGTTATTATAAGCACAAACGAGAAACTCATCACAACAATAACAAGCGGCACCGCCGACTATAAAATAATAGGGATCTCTCCCGATGATTATCCCGAAATTCCTTCTGTCACGGGAGATTCAAGCATATTGATTCAGGGCGGAATACTCAGATCTATGATAGGACAAACTCTGTACGCGGTTGCGGAAAACGATATAAAGCCGGTTCAGAAAGGCTCTCTCTTTGAGATAGGCGGAGGGATAATAAAAATTATCTCCGTCGACGGCTACAGACTTGCCATGAGAAATGAGAGATTAAAGACAGACAGCGAAAAAAGCCTTATAATACCCGGAAAAAGCCTTTCCGAAGTAATAAAGCTGATTAAGGACGACGAGAAGGAAATCGAAATCATAACAGGCGATCGCCATATAATATTTAAAATAGGCAGCTACTCAATAATATCACGCCTTATCGAGGGCGAGTTTATGAATTATAAAGCCGCTGTTCCCGACTCATTCAAGACTGAAATAAAGGTCAATACAAGGAAGTTTATAAGTTCCCTCGACAGAATGTCACTTCTGCTGTCCGAAAGGATAAAAAGTCCCGTCCGCTGTAATATAGAAAACGGCGTTGTAAAACTGTCATGCTCCACGGTGTTGGGACAGGCGTACGACGAATTTGAAACAGATATGAGCGGAAACAGTGTGGAAATAGGATTTAACGTAAGATATATGCTCGACGCGATGAGAAACGCCGAAACGGACGAGGTAAAGATTCAATTCAACGGTCCGCTTAGTCCGATAAAAATATTGCCGAGCGAAGGAGACAGCTTTTTGTTCCTCGTTCTGCCCGTGAGGTTAAAAAATGAAAAATGAAACGGTTAAACTGAGAGATAACGAGGAATTTATCCGCCTTGACGCGCTTATAAAAACCGGAGGAGGAACGGGAGGAATGGCGAAAACAGCCATTCAGGGCGGAGAGGTCAGGGTAAACGGAGATGTCTGTACCATGCGCGGCAAAAAAATGCGAGCGGGCGACTATGCCGAATACAAAAATATACGCTTTGAAGTGACCTGATTCGGAGGTTCCGATATAATTTGACAGTTAAAGAGTTTACATTTGAAAACTACAGAAACCTGAAAAATAACAGTATTTTTCCGTCAAATGGAATAAATGTGATATATGGTGACAATGCTCAAGGTAAAACAAATCTGCTCGAATGCCTGTGGCTTTTTACGGGAGGGAGATCGTTCCGCGGCTCAAAAGAAAATGAACTCGTAAAATTCGACAGTGATTTTGCGAAGATTCGTCTAAAATTTGAAGCGGGAGAACGTGAACAGGAAATCAAAATTATGATAAAGGGAGGCAGAAGATATGCCGAGCTTAACGACGTTAAAAAAAGTTATATATCCCAGATTGCGGGCAGTTTCTGCTGCGTTGTTTTTTCTCCCGATCACCTGACGCTTATAAAGAACGGCCCAGAGGAAAGGCGGAGATTCATAGACGCGGCTATATGCCAGATAAAGCCGTCGTACTCCTCGGTTCTTTCAAAATATCAGAAAATACTTGCGGAGAGAAACGCTCTGCTCAAGGATATAAAGTACCACAGCGAACTTATGGATATACTTGAAATATGGGACGAAAGACTGTCCGCGCAGGGTGCGCTCGTATCGAGGGAAAGGATACTGTATATGAAAAATTTTTCGGAGTACTGTGCAGAATATTATAACGGAATTTCAAAGGGCAGCGAAAAAATGAATATTTCATACAAACTTTCCTACGCGGAAGAAACCGCCGAAGACGCCTGTATTCTCAAAGATAAACTTTATAAGGGTCTTGTGGAATGTCAGCAGAACGATATATATCAGGGCTGTACGGGCGCGGGTCCTCACAGGGACGATATATCGGTCGAGATAAACGGCAAGAACGCCCGCAGTTTCGGCTCACAGGGTCAGCAGCGTTCGGCTGTTCTGGCGATGAAACTCGCGGAGGCGTCGGTGCTGAAGTATGAAAACGGAGAAAATCCCGTAATACTTCTTGACGATGTTTTGAGCGAACTCGATATGAAAAGGCAGGACTATCTGCTCAACGAACTTTCACAAAAACAGGTTTTCATAACGTGTTGTGAGTCCGAAATCATGACAAAACTTAAACAGGGCAATAAGGCTCTGTTCTATATAAATTCGGGAACGGTGACGCCCGCTGCCGTCAAGTGATGAAATTATGAAAAGCTTATATCTGCATTTGGAACAGGATTCTGTTATTTTAAAAAGAAATATCTTAGGTATATTCGATATGGATAAAACAACAGTTTCAAAAAGGACGAGAGAGTTTCTCAGGACTTCAGAACTTGAGGGAAGCGTAAGGTATCTGTCATATGACCTTCCGAGATCGTTTATTATATGTATTGAAAACGGGAGAAACGTGGTATATATAAGCCGCCTTTCACCGGGAACAATTATTAAAAGACTTGACAGCATAATTTAAAGGGAGCTGAAAATATGCAGAAAAAAATGGAACTTGCGGTATGTCCGTATTGCGGCGGAAAAGTTTCCTATTTTGATTCTCTTTTTATTAAAAATAAAGGTGAATACACCTGCAAACGATGCGGGTGTATTGCGAATATAGGGCTGGACAGGAATATTTACGCGGTAACGAGTATAACCTGCGTTCTTTCGTTTTTGCTTGTTATTCTGTATATATTTTTAGGAGATCTTTCCAATTTGTGGGGAATTTTGATTGTGATAATACCTTTTTTAATATATTATTGTGTCGTACCGTTTTTTCTGGTACTTGTTCCCACATCTGATAAATCATATACAAAGAAAGTCATGGACAAGAAAATAACCCAAACGCAGTCTGTCTTTATAGAAGCGCAGAAAAAGGCGGAACAGGAGGCACAAAACAGCGAAAATTACGACGGCGTGTCTGAAGATATATATTCCTCTGAATATATAAACACAGGGAAAATTTACGGTACAGACGAGTTTGAGCCGTATGACGCGAGTACGGAACTTGGAAATGACTTTAAGGAAAGATTCAATTCAGCCAAAAAGTCCGGAGAGAGCAACGGCGGCGGTCCGGACATACCGGGAACACATTAGGATTTTAAGATATGAAATTTTTTTTAAGACTACCGACCTGCCCGTACTGCGGCGCAGTGAAACGGTACGGCGATGTAAAGCGCACAACGCATGACAAGGTTATAAAGTGTCATCACTGTAAAAAAGAATACAAGGTTTCATATATCGGAGGACGCGCCGCTTTGATTTCGATAGAATGTGTGGTTCTTATTATTATAAACATATTTCTTTTAAAGGAAACAACAGGGCTTTCGATTCCTCTGCTCGCGGGATCCGACGCGGCAATAGTACTTTTATCGACACTGCTTTTTCCGTTTACGGTGCGATACAAAAAAATAAAATAAAGATTTCGGTTCACACTTCATATTTTGGAGGTTGTCATTTTGGATAATAACGATATTACAAAAACTGATCAGGAATACGGCGCGGACGATATTCAGGTGTTAGAGGGCCTTGAGGCTGTCAGGAAGCGTCCCGGTATGTATATCGGTTCTACGGGGCCGAGGGGACTTCATCACCTTGTCTATGAAATAGTAGACAACTCGATAGATGAGGCTCTCGCGGGATATTGCGATAAAATAGAGGTCGTTATACTGCCCGGAAATATTATCAGGGTAAGGGACAACGGACGAGGAATACCCGTAGGCATTCAGCCTAAGATGGGAATACCCGCCGTGACGGTCGTCTTTACGGTGCTTCACGCGGGGGGCAAGTTCGGCGGAGGAGGATACAAGGTTTCGGGCGGTCTGCACGGCGTCGGCGCGTCTGTTGTAAACGCGCTTTCACAGTGGCTTGAGGTAAAAGTCTGCGACGGCGAAAATATTTACAGACAGCGCTATGAACGCGGCAATATCGTATCCGATCTTGAAATAATAGGCAAGGGCTCGGAAAGGGGTACGGAGATAACTTTTAAAGCCGATCCGCTTATATTTACGGAAACGGAAGTTTATGAATATGATGTGCTCGAAACGCATCTGCGCGAGCAGAGCTTTCTCAACGCGGGCATACATATTGAGATCCGCGACGAGCGCGATCCGCAGAATATTGTGAAGAATAATTTTCTCTACAAGGGCGGCGTTTCAAACTTTGTAGAATATATTCACAAAAAACGCTCTCTCGACGTGATACACCCCGATATAATACACTTTGAGGGGAGCATGGAGGACGATTCCGCTTCGGTAGAGATAGCGATGCAGTACAACGAAAGCTATAACGAGCTTATTCTCTCGTTTGCGAACAATATACACACGACGGACGGCGGCACCCATGAGGAGGGCTTTAAGCGCGCGCTCACAAAAGTGATGAACGACTACGCGAGAAAGTTTAATATTCTCAAGGAAAACGACAGGAATCTGTCGGGCGAGGACGTAAGAGAGGGTCTGACGGCTATAATCAGCGTCAAGCTCAAGGAAGCGCAGTTCGAGGGACAGACAAAGGCAAAGCTCGGCAGTACGTTTGTGAGAGGCTTTGTGGAAAAACTCATAACGGAAAAGCTGTCCGCCTACCTTGAGGAAAACCCCGCGACCGCCCGCGCGATATTTGACAAGGCGCTTATGGCCGCCCGCGCGAGGGACGCCGCGCGGAAAGCCCGCGACTTGGCGCGCAGAAAGACGGCGATGGAGGGCGCGGCTATGCCGGGCAAGCTCGTCGACTGTCAGTCGAGAGATACAGAGGAAACGGAAATATATATCGTCGAGGGAGATTCCGCGGGAGGCTCGGCAAAGGGCGGCCGCGACAGACGCTTTCAGGCGATACTCCCACTGTGGGGAAAGATGCTTAATGTAGAAAAGGCGCGTCTTGACAGAGTATACGGAAACGACAAGCTGATGCCCGTAATTACGGCTCTCGGTTGCGGCATAGGCGACGACTTTGATATATCGAAGCTGCGCTACGGCAAAATAATAATCATGGCTGATGCCGATGTCGACGGCTCGCATATAAGGACGCTTCTGCTGACGTTCTTTTTCAGGTTCATGCGTCCCCTTATCGAGGAAGGACATATATATCTCGCGCAGCCGCCGCTCTACAGGCTGACAAAAAACAAGCAGCACCACTATGCTTATTCCGACAAGGAAAGGGATAAGATAATGAGCGAACTCGGCAAGGCGGAAATACAGAGATATAAAGGTCTTGGCGAGATGGACTCCGAACAACTTTGGGAAACGACCATGAACCCCGAAACAAGGATAATGCTCAGGGTAGAGATGGAAGACGCTACTCTCGCCGATGAAACTTTCACCATACTTATGGGCGACAAAGTGGAGCCGAGAAGAGAATTTATAGAGAAAAACGCAAAGTACGTTCAAAATTTTGATGTTTAAAGATTCAACGGGGATTTTTTCGTCAAGGTGCGGACGGATATGTTTTATAAGTTTTAATCATGTGAGCGGAGATATTCCGCCGGGAGGAATATGAGAATTATATGAAAGAATTTGACACGGAAAACAGCCGTGATGATAATCATAAAATATGTGACAGGGAAACAGCCGAGGTTGCGCAAATGGCCGAGGAACTGAAACGCGCTCAGGAGGAAGAGGACAAGGAGGAAAACCGCGACTGGGACGGCTCGCAGGCGAAGTTTGTCGAGGACGGCGACGCGAAGGAATACGAAACACCCATGGCGGGAATTAAGCTGTCATATGTCATAACCGCCGATGAATATTATAAGTGTCTTAAACACAGCGGAATGTATAAGTTTCAGGCTCTCAGGGCGATTATACTCGGGTTGCTTGCCGCACTGTTTTTTGTGCTGTATTTTACGGGCGGCAATACGGCAAATATGGTATTCGGCTTTATAAGCCTCGCGCTTATCGCGCTGATGCTGACAGTACCTGCGGTTCATATGAAAAACACCGCCAAAAGTTTAGCCGACGGGAGGACTATCGAGGCGGAGATATTTCCCGATATTATTGAAATAGGAAAAGATGGCGGCGAGTGGTCCATCAAGCTTGACGGCACGAGCCGCATACTTGAGTTTGACAATATTATTATGATTTTCGCCGAGGAGAACAGGAGTTTCGCCATACCCGAAAGGGCTATCGAGCCCGACTATTTACCCGAAATAAAGGCGATACTCTTCGCGGGGACAAAGCCGTCGGCAGATGAATATGACTGAGGGAGATAAATATGAAGTGTAAATCCGATATCGTCGCGCGCTATGCCGAAACAGACCAGATGGGGATCGTTCATCATTCCGTATATCCCGTATGGTTCGAGGTCGGCAGAACCGACTTTATTAAAATGCTGGGGATAACGTATACACAGCTTGAGAAAAACGGAGTTATGATGCCGCTTGTATCTCTCGAATGCAAATATATCATTCCGGTTAAGTACGAGGACAGGGTGACGGTAGAAACCGCCGTCCGCAGTATCAGAGCGGCTAAGATAGAATTTCACTACCGCGTCATAAGGGACGGCACATTGTGCGCGGAGGGCGCGACGGTACACGGCTTTGTGAACAGCGGGACATTCGCTCCGGTAAATATGAAGAAATTCGACCCGAAGCTGTACGAGCTTTTAAGCTCCGCGATTACCGAATAACGGGGGGATATTATGGCGGATACATATAACAGCCATATAATGACGATAGAAAATAATAAAGTATCCATTCATATGTACAGCAGGGCATATATGCTCGCTCATATGCGCAGGGGCAGGCTCAGGGGCAAGGAATGGAAAGCGTCGGTGTTCTTTGTTGTGTGGCTGTTTAGTATGTTTTATATGTCTGTCAATAAGTTTAATATAAGCGCGAATCCCGTTCCGCTCGGCATATGTATAATATGCCTGTACATGATGACGTACTATCTGTTTATTCTGCCAAAGAGGATAACGCTCGAGGGGGAGCATATCTACAAAAGCTCCCATATGCTGTGTGAAAGTGAAAGAATAACCGTTACACGCGACGGGTATACGCTGCAAAATAAATATGAAACGCTGTGCGGCTACTGGACAGATATGACGGATTGTATAGAAACGGACGAATACTTCCTGTTGATGTGCGATTACAGCAAAAGGCTGATAATTATATCGAAAAAATGTATCGGCGATGATGAAACAGAACGTCTGAGAGATTTTTTCAAGAGAACTATGACAGTGAAATACCGAAAGCTGAAGAAGTGAGAGATGATATGGAAAACAACACCCCGATACTTACCGCGGACTACCTTACAACAGAATACGACTATATTTATACTGACATGGCGCAGCTTAAATATGAAACCAAAACGCTTGACAGAGTGATAATGACAGTATTGGGTCTGACAGCTGTATTCTGCGGAATTTTCACGCTTATATTCGTGGGCGGCGGCTTTATAAAGAACTTCTGCTGGGTGCTGCTTATAGTGATAGGTTTGTTTCTTGTTTCCTATCATGACGTGATAAATCCGTCTATGACAAGGTCAAAGGCGAAAAAGATTTATAACGCGAATAAGGATAAATTCGTTTCAAGAAACGTGATGTTTTATGAGGACAGTGTGAAAATACTGTCCGACAGATACAAGGGGAATATCCCGTATAAATGCCTTTACTATGTTTTAGAGGATAAAAACGTTATAATACTTTATTTCGACAAAAACGACTTTATATCCGTTCCAAAGCGCCTTTTTTCCGAAAAGGACGAGAAATCTCTCGAAAGGCTGCGGGAGATTATCGGACAAAAATATAAAAAAATAGCGTAGTATAAGCCGGTAGTAATTTTAAGGGAGCTGCTGAAGAAATGGAAGAATTTAACAGTCAGGATAAAAAAATAATAAACGTAGATATAGACAGAGAGATGAAAAAATCGTTCCTCGAATACTCGATGTCGGTCATAGTTTCAAGGGCTCTGCCCGACGTGCGCGACGGGCTCAAGCCCGTCCACAGGAGGATATTGTATTCTCAGTTCGAGGACAACCTCACGCCCGACAAACCTTACAAAAAGTGCGCGACGACTGTCGGAAACGTTCTCGGCAGGTACCACCCGCACGGAGATGCGTCCGTTTATGACGCTCTCGTGCGTCTGGCGCAGGATTTCTCGATGAGATATATGCTCGTTGACGGTCACGGTAACTTCGGCTCGGTTGACGGAGATCCGCCCGCCGCCTACCGTTATACCGAGGCGAGAATGAGCAAAATAAGCGTCGAAATGCTCACCGACATAGAAAAGGAAACGGTTAATTTCCTGCCGAATTATGACGATTCAAGACAGGAGCCGGAGGTACTGCCCTCACGCTTTCCGAATCTGCTCGTGAACGGTTCTACGGGCATAGCCGTAGGCATGGCTACGAATATACCCCCGCACAATCTCGGCGAGGTCATAGACGCTGTGTCTTGCCTTATCGACAACCCCGACGCGACGCTTGACGAGCTTATGGAGTATATTAAGGGTCCCGACTTCCCGACAGCGGGCATTATAATGGGTCAAAGCGGCATAAGGGCGGCTTACGCGACGGGCAGAGGCAGAATAACCGTGAGAGCGAGAGCGGAAATAGTCGAGGAGAAAAACAGATTTAAGATTATAGTGTCCGAACTTCCGTATCAGGTCAACAAAGCACGGCTTATTGAATCTATAGCGGGAATGGCAAAGGATAAGCGGATTGAGGGTATCTCGAATATTGAGGATCACTCCGACCGCAACGGTATGCATATAGTTATCGACATAAAAAAGGACGCCTCGCCGCAGATAGTCCTCAATCAGCTTTATTCATATACGCAGATGCAGATAACTTTCGGCGCGATAATGATAGCTATTGTAAACGGAGAGCCGAAGCTGCTCACTCTCAAGGAGATGATAAAGGCTTATATCGACTTTCAGGTCGATGTTGTCACGAGGCGGACAATATTTGACCTTAGGAAAGCGGAGGAGCGCAAGCATATTCTTGAGGGCTTGAAAAAAGCCATTGACTTTATAGACGAGGTTATAGCTATAATCCGTTCGTCAAAGGACCAGCCGACAGCGAAGCTGAGGCTCGGTGAGAAATTCGGACTTGACGACGCTCAGACACAGGCGATAGTGTCCATGAGACTCGGACAGCTTTCCGGTCTGGAGCGCGCAAAGATAGAGGACGAGCTTGGTCAGCTTAATATCAGGATAGCCGACTTCACAGATATTCTCCAAAACAGTGAAAGACTGTTCTCGATAATCAAGGACGAGCTTGCCGTTATCAGGAAAAAGTATAATGACGAGCGCAGAACGGAGATAATGCCCGTAAGCGGCGAAGTCGATATTGAGGATCTGATCCCCTATGAAGACTGCGTCCTCACGCTCACTGAGTTCGGCTATGTCAAGCGCCAGAAGTGCGATACATACAAGCTTCAGCGGCGCGGCGGCAGAGGGATATCGGGCATGAGCAGACGCGAGGAGGACGTTGCGAAAGAAATGTTTGTCGTCAACAGCCATGACAACGTTGTTTTCTTTACCAACCTCGGCAGAGCGTACAAGCTCAAGTGCTACGAAGTACCCGAGGGTTCGAGAAACTCAAAGGGTACAAACATAAACAACCTGCTCCCTCTCTCTCCGGATGAGAACGTCACGTCTATGATAAAGGTGCGCGAGGAGGAGGGCGAACAGTACCTCGTAATGGTAACGAGAAAGGGAATTATTAAGCGCACATCTCTCGACTCGTTCCGCAACGCGAGAAGAAACGGCATCATAGCTATAGACCTTGACGAGGACGATGAACTCGCTTGGGTACGCCTTACCGACGGCAAGAAGGAGCTTATGGTCGCGACGAGAAACGGAATGGCTATCCGCTTCCATGAAACAGACGTCCGCTCAATGAGCAGAACGGCGCGCGGCGTCAAGGCTATCACCCTGAAAGATGATGATGAAGTCGTGGGTATGTCCATGCTCCGCGAGGGCGCGTATATCCTCACTGTTTCGGAAACAGGCTTCGGGAGGCTTTCACCGGCCGATGACTACCGCGTTCAGTCGAGGGGCGGTTATGGCGTTATAAACTATCACACCGACAAAAACGGCAAGGTCGCGGCCATTAAGTCCGTTGACCTTGACGACGATATTATACTTATATCCGACAACGGTGTGATAATCAGGATTCAGGCAAGCTCTATCAGGATATGCTCCCGTCCGTCAAAGGGCGTAAAGGTCATGAAAGTTTCCGAGGGCGGCAAGGTCGTTACATTGTCGAGAGCTACCCACGAAACGGAGGAAAACGATATTGACAGCCTTGAGGATACCCGGGACGACGAGGACTTCGACAGTGACGATGATATTTAAATAATATTTAAGAAACAACCGGCGCTCAGCTTCTTTGCAGGGAAACTGAGCGCCGGTTGCATATATTGGAGAGTTTTTTAACTTGTACTCAATATCGGGTTCCGCCCCGCGGGCGGGCACATATCAGCGGGTATCAGACCCCCGGCTGATTGCGGTAACAGCGGCAGAATAAATCATTCGGAAGAGCCGCTTTCATCTGGAGCCGCGCTGTCAGGCTCCCGCTTCGGCGCGCCGGAAGCGTTTGTTTCACTTGCAGGCGGCCGGACAGGTTCCTGCCGGACAGGTTGGTTATAGTTGCGTTCCGCGTCGTTTCCCGCGGGCGCGGGAGGCATCGGGCGCGAAACGTTCGGCTGTACGTTTGTCGCGTATGCGGCATAGTACGACGTCGGACGCGGCGCTTTGTACAGTTTGCCGACGAGGATAGAAAAATGCAGCTGCAAAAATATCAGCGCAAAGAAAACAGCGGACACGGCGGCATATATGAGAATATTAAGCAGCGACGAAAGCAGCATAGACGGCTCAAGTACCGTGTCGTCGGAAATATTCGGAATGACAAGATTTCCGAGCAGTACCATAAATGTAATACAGCTGAGGACTGCCAAACCTATGACTCCTATCATGAACAGTATGCCGCCCCTGTTCGCAAGTTTCTCACCTTTTGCCGCTCTTTTGACAGCATAGGAAAGACGCACCGCGCCGATACCCATGATGATCGCGAACGCGCCAAAGAGAATGTAGTTCGCGAAGTCCCGTTCGGCGTCGCCTGTCGTATATGATTCATAGGCGGCCGAGGGAGGAAACTCCCGCGCGTCGTAATTCCTGAAATTATGATAACTCTCATATCTTAAAACGGATATAGAGGAAAAGGCAAGTATAACAGTAACAGCCGCCGCGATAACGTATGTTACCGAGCTGAATACAAGCAGGGAAAATCCCGTCGTCGAGGAGTCGTCGTCTATACCGCGCGCCTTGAGGTATATAGAGAGAAACGACGCGAAAAACAAAATCGTTATAAGTGAGATAACGGTTCCGAATACTATATTCACAGTTGAAACGCTGCCGCCGCCGAAAAGATAGTACAGAGAGGCGAGCATATTGATCCTGTTCCCGGAAACGCCCGTGACAATAGTCTGTATCATTATCAGGACTGTAAGTATTCCCGTGGCGACCGTCAGTGTGAGAAAGGACGTCCTCGAGAAAAAGCCCTTAATAATGCTTGAGTTATTGGAAATCATATTATTATTGGCCGGATTCATTGTGACAGCTCCTTTTTAAAGTTTTGTCCGCCATTTATACTATTTTACACTATAAAAACGAAAAATGCAAGTGTTCGGAAAAAATATCCTCGTCGTCTGAAAAATCAGCCGCGGATCGCGGACGCCGGAATTTACCTGTTATATTTTATTGCCCGTTTCATATGTATATATTAAGCGAAGCGGATACGGGATTGTTCCCGGGGATCGGCACAAATCGGCTGAAAGGACAGGCAGTATGAAAATAAATTTTGCGAAGGCTCTGGCGAAAGCGCTTGAAATCTTGGCCGTCATTCTCGCGAACGCGGCAATGATAATACTGGCGGGATCGCTTGAATGACAACGTCTTGTAAACAACAAAACAAAGGCCCGGCAAATGCCGGGCTTTTGTTTAATAGTGCATTATGTTTTAAATTAATTGTAAATATCACGGGGAATTTTAATTAATTCTCGTAGATATCACCAAGAGGTGTAGTGGTTTTGAGCTGTGTATAGCCATTGGGAACAGTCTGACCTTCGGCTGTGTTGACATATTGCATATTGCCGGTACCGCCGCCGCCGTTTGAGGCTGTCATGTCATAATAGAAATCAGTAAGATCGGCGTCGGTGCTGTAAGTGCCGTTAAGACCTGCCCACTTAAGAGCGTCCGCGACTGTAGCCGCCTTAGCGTCAGCCGTTCTGCCGGAGCTGGAAGTTTTACCCGCATAACCTGCTTGACCTTTTGCTACACCGTTTGCGTCAATAGCGCCGGAAACGATAGAGGAGTAGAAGTTCTTGACCTCGGAGTTGATTTCGGAAATGGCTGTTTCACCTGAGGACTGGTTAGCGGAATTGATGATGTTAACAACCATCGGGATAGCGATCGCCGCGAGTATTGCGAGAATAGCAATAACAACAACGAGTTCAACGAGTGTGAAGCCTTTCTTTGACTTCTTGGCAAGTAATTTTTGCTGGAGTGTCATTTTGCATTACCTCTTTCTTAAATTTTAAGGAACGGTTTGAGAAGGGGGGTAAACCGTTATCCTTTGTTGTGAGTATATATTAACTCAATGTGAATAAAAAGTCAACACTCTTTTAAGAGAAAGCTTAAATTTAAACGTACAATAACCGGCAATATTTTTGTACATATTGCATAAGCAACTTGAAATTTTTGTTTTTTATATCAAAAATTGTAATAAAAATAGGAAAATACTATAAGTAATACTGTGAAAATTTATAATTAAAAGAAGTAAGGATTTTTCCCGTACAGATTTTTAAAATAGTTTATTGAAATAAATTATTAATGAGTTAATATTTTATTAATATTTTATTAATAAAATATTAATAAAATATCACATTTATATTCGTCGTGAATACACCCGCGCGGATATCCTCTCCGACGTTTACAGAGGGGAGTATATTTCGGTTATCCGGGAATATCCGTCTTTATTCCAAGCTCCCTGAGCTGATTCTCCGCGACGGCGCTCGGCGCGCCGCTCATAGGCTCGCTCGCGTTCTGTATCTTTGGAAAAGCGACGACGTCTCTCAGCGTAGGAGCGTTTATCATCTGCATGACAAGGCGGTCAAGCCCTATTCCCATTCCGCCGTGGGGCGGCGCGCCGTATTTGAAAGCGCCCGTGAGGAAGCCGAACTTTTTCCGCGCCTCTTCGTCAGAAAGTCCCAGCATCGCGAACATTCTCTTTTGAAGATCGGGATCGGTTATACGGATAGAGCCGGACGAAAGCTCGATACCGTTCAGCACCATATCATATGCCTTGGCGTACACGCTGCCCTTGTCGCCCTCGAGTTTGTCAAGGCACTCGTCCGTCGGAGATGTGAACGGGTGGTGCATGGCCGTCCATTCTCCGCTCTCCCTGTCAAACTCAAAGAACGGAAACTCGACCACCCACAGGAAGTTATAGCCGTCACCGATAATATCAAGCTTTTTGGCGGCCTCGGCCCTCAGCGCTCCGAGAGTCGGAAGTACGACGCCGTCGTCTGTATCTCCCACGATAAGCACAACGTCGCCTTTTTTCGCGCCCGCTCTCGCCAGTATCGCGTTCATCTCATCGTCTGTCATGAACTTGCCGAAGCTCGACGAGATTCCGTCGTCTGTCAGCCTTATCCACGCGAGACCTTTCGCGCCTATGCCGCGCGCGAACTCCGTGAGCTTGTCAATTTCCTTGCGGGAGTATGTTTTGACGGCGTTTTCAGCGGTTATCCCGCGGACGGAGCCGCCGCCCGCGACGGCGTTCCTGAAAACGGAAAAGCCGCAGTCCCCGGCAATATCGGAAAGGTCGAATATCTCCATTCCGAAGCGTGTGTCGGGCTTATCGGAGCCGAAGCGCGCCATAACCTCATTATATGTATATCTCGGGAACGGCACGGGTATATCAATGTCGAGAACGGTCTTGAAAAGGTAATGGATATACTTCTCGCCAAGCGTCAGAATATCCTCTGTATCGACGAAAGACATCTCAATGTCTATCTGGGTAAATTCGGGCTGTCTGTCCGCGCGCAGATCCTCGTCGCGGAAACAGCGCGCTATCTGCATATATTTATCGAAGCCCGCGACCATGCAAAGCTGCTTGTATATCTGCGGCGACTGCGGCAGGGCGTAGAACTCGCCCTTATGGATACGCGACGGCACGAGGAAATCTCTCGCGCCCTCGGGGGTCGACTTGATAAGCATAGGCGTTTCGATCTCGATAAAGCCCTCGCTGTCGAAGAAATCCCGCGTCGCCTTTGTGATCTTATGGCGGAGCATCATATTTTTCTGAAGCGTCGGGCGGCGCAGGTCGAGATAACGGTATTTAAGGCGCGTCGCTTCTCCCGCTGTACAGTTGTCCGTTATCTCAAACGGCGGAGTATCGGATTTCGAGAGTACGCGCAGCTCCTTTACCTCTATTTCTATATCGCCCGTCGGAATATCCCTGTTTTTCGCGCTTCTTTCACGGACTGTGCCAACCGCCGCGAGGACGTATTCCGGGCGGACGGAGCCCGCCTTTTTAAATACTTCCCTGTCGGTATTGTCGTCGAACGTAAGCTGCACTATGCCCGTTCTGTCGCGCAGATCTATAAATATAAGGTGTCCCTGATCGCGCTGTCTTTGCACCCAGCCGAAAACGGTGACGCTTTTGCCTGTATCGTCGGCGCGAAGCTCCCCGCAGTAATCGCTTCTCTTTAATCCTGTCATAAATTCCGCCATTTTTTAATACTTCCTTTTAAAAGTTTTTATAACGCCCGTCGCGAGTCTGTCCGCGCGGAGCGAGAGCCTTCGCGCACATATTATAACATTTAAGCCCGCAGCCGTCAATATTGCGGCAATACCGAAGAAAAAGGGCAAGCCGCTTTCGGCGTCCTGCCCTTGAACAGTTTAATAAATGACTACCGGGGTTTTTTCCTTACAGTTTTCATATAACTTCTTAACCGCATCATACGGCGTGTTTATACAGCCATGCGAACCGTCATAGGTGTAAATATCTCCGCCGTAGCTCGACCGCCATGTCGAGTCATGTATGCCCACCCCGTCATATGTTACAGCAAGCCAGTAGTTGACATATATGTCCCATGTATCTCCGACGAGTTCTGCGGGCGACGCCTTGTTTATGATGTAAAACAGACCCGTAGGCGTGTCGTGAGCGTATTTGTATCCCGTCACGACGTCGGTTGAAACGATGAGCTTGCCCTCCTTATAGTACCACATATGCTGTTTATCAATGCTTATCTCTATATACGTCGTACCGACGTTATAGCCGTGTACATTGGGAACCTTGCCGCATACGATGGAGTTCATACCCGCTATGCCTTCGGTCTTTTTGCCGTCCGCTGTGAAGTATCCGCGCACCTTGATAAAGTACAGATTGTCGGTCTTGACCTTTTCGGTTGTAAATTCGGTTTCCTTTGTACTTGCGATGAGCTTGTAGTTATCCTCCGCAAAGTTCGACATGAGCACGTCATATCCCTCAGCGCCGTCCGTTTTGTTCCACCTTGCCGTGATTCTGCCTGTATTTTTATTATAAGAGAGCTTTATTTCCGGAGCCTTTGTGACGGTCCACGCGCTGACTTCCGCGTAGCCCCCGTAATATCTCATTCCATTAACGGATTTATAAGGCTTGACCCGATAACTGTACCGCTTACAGGGGTCAAGCCCGCTGTCCGTATATGCTGTTGTATATTCATCTTTAAGCATTTCAAGTCTTTGGTATTCGCCGTTTTCGTCCATTTTAAATACCGCGTATCCCGTCGCGCCCGAAACGGAATCCCACTCAAGGGTAATTTCCCCGTCGCTTTGAGATGCCGTGCGCAGCTCCGCAAGATCTGACAGCGCAGTTGTGACGTTGGCAATAACGCCCTCGCTGTAATAATATTTTTTGTTTTGTATAACAAATGTTCTGATACGGTAAAAGTATGTCTGCCCCGATTTTACGTCATAATCGGTATATTTTTCGATTTTGCCGTCTTTTATCAGCTTTATTACCTCAAATTTATCGTTATTTCCCTCGTCTGAGCGGCAAATCTCATAGCCCGAAACGTTCTCGACCGGCTGCCAGCTTAGTGTAACCGATTTTTTTTCGACATTTGACGCGAAAAGGCTTACTACAGGTTCTACTGTCGGATCGGGAACTGACGGCTCCGGCGGTTTCGACGGCTTCGACGGTTTCGACGATTTCGACGACTCCGGCGGTTTCGACGACTCCGCTTTTGATGTTTCCGTCAAGCTGTTATTCTTTGACTGAGCTTTTGACGTATGTTCCGTAACTTTCATGCTTTCCTCTATGGAGGTCGTTTCCGACGGCTCCTGCGGAGCGGTGGTGTCTTTGCCGCAACTTACGAACGTAAAGCAAGAGACCGCCGCCGCGGCAAACGCCGCCGTAATCTTTAATACAGCCGATTTTTTAAATTTATTCATATAATCCTCTCCTTTTTAGGCGGGGTACTTGACTTTATGAAATGCTGTCTATGCGGACATCTATGTCGGTGTCCGCGTCATAGTCCACACCGCTGACGTTAAAGCCGAAGAGCTTATAGAAGTCGTTTCGGAATCCGTCGATGTCGGCGCGTTCAAAGACGTTTTCCGTTGAGATTCCGTTCCAAAGCTCGGACACTTTGCTTTGAATATCCTCCTCAAGCTCGTAGTCGTCAAGGCGTATTCTTCCCTCGCTGTCCGTCACGGGCGCGCCGCCGAAGAGCTTTTCGCTGAAAAGCCTGTACATTTGCTCGATACAGCCCTCGTGATTGCCCTTGGACTTCATTACTTTATATAGTATGGAAATGTAGAGGGGTACTATCGGAATAGCGGCGCTTGACTGTGTTACAAGAGCTTTGTTGACTGAAAGGTACGCGCGTATTCCGTCAAACTCCTCTGTTATCTCCTTTGAAGTCTTGAAAAGATGATCCTTTGCCTTTCCGATAGCACCGTCCTTGTACATAGGATGAGTGATAACAGGTCCGATATACGAATACGCGACCGTTACCGCGCCGGGTTCTATCGCGTCGGCGGCTTTGAGAGCGGCTATCCAGTCTTTCCAGTCCTCCCCGCCCATAACCTTTACCGTCTGCGTGATCTCCTCGTCCGTCGCGGGCTCTACGGTAATATCGTGAACCTCGTTTGTGCGGAAATCTATGGTTTTGTTGGTGTACGGCTCGCCTACCGTCTTGAGGACGGAACTGTACACCGTGCCGTCCTTGTCTGTGCGCCTTGGCGCGGCAAGACTGTATACGACCATGTCAACCTTGCCGAGATCCCGCCTTATAAGAGCTATGGTTTCATCTTTGACAGCCTGTGAATAAGCGTCGCCGTTTATCGTCGCGGCATACAGTCCGTCGGCGTGGGCAAACTCCTCGAAAGCGGCTGTGTTGTACCAGCCCGAGGAAGCCGTTCTGCCGCCCTTGCCGGGCTTGTCGAATATTACGCCGATCGTTGCCGCGCCGCATGAGTATGCCGCTGAAATGCGTGACGCAAGGCCGTAGCCCATAGACGCGCCGATCACAAGAACTTTTTTGGCGCCGTCCGTTTTCGGCTTTGACTTTACATATTCTATCTGCTGTCTGACATTTTCCCTGCAGCCCGCCGGATGAGCCGTTGTGCAGATAAATCCTCTTACTTTGGGTTTTACTGTCATTGTTATTGTACTCCTTTATAATAAAAATACTCAACTGTAAAATTTATCCCGCCGCTGTGACGTTACACAGACTTTCTGCTACACGGCAAGGGTTCGGTCCGCGCAACCTTTTTAAGCGGAAGCGCTCATAAGCTTGTAAGCCTTTTTAGTAAGAGCTATAAGTTCATCGTATGTTTTGAGGTACCCCGCTTCGCGCCTCAGCGCGGCGGCGTTTTGGAAACCCCTCATGTACCAGCCGACGTGCTTTCTCGCCTCGCGCATGGCTGTTTCCTCGCCCTTATAATCGCACATTGACTTTATATGGCGGAGGATAACGGCAATTCTCTGGGAGGGAGTCGGCTTCAGTATCGGGTGCGCGCCGCTGAGCCACGCGTTTATCTCCATGAATATCCACGGATTGCCAAGTGCGCCGCGCCCTATCATAACCATGTCGCAGCCCGTTTTTTCAAGCATGACCGCCGCGTCGTTCGCGCTGTTAATATCTCCGTTTGCGATAACGGGGATATTGACGCTTTTCCTGACATCAGCTATTACGTCGGTATCCACCTCGCCGGAGTAGAACTGCTCGCGCGTCCTGCCGTGTACGGTTATCGCCGCCGCGCCCGACTGTTCGCATATTTTAGCTACATCTACGGCGTTGACGCTCCTGTCGTCCCAGCCCTTTCGGATTTTTACCGTTACGGGGACGGGAACCGCGCGGCTTACAGCCCCGACTATTCTGCCGCAAAGCTTCGGATCCCTCATCAGCGCGCTACCCGAGCCGCTCCCGACGATTTTCGGAGCGGGACAGCCCATGTTGATGTCGATTATGTCGGGGCTGTACTCCATAGCCGTCCGCGCCGCCTCGGCGACTGTTTCAGGATCACTGCCGAAAAGCTGTATGGCGGCGGGTCGCTCGTCGTCCGACAATGCCATAAGCTCTTTTGAGCGCGAACTGTTGAACGAAACGCCTTTCGCGCTCACCATCTCTCCGACGACATATGACGCGCCGAACGAAACGCAAAGCTCCCGAAACGCTCTGTCCGCAACTCCCGCCATGGGAGCGAGAGCGGCTTTCCCTCGGATCTCAACGTTTCCGATTTTCATTTATCACCCTCCCGCATGTGTATGTGCTTATGCTATTATACCACATATTGCTGAAAAAGTAAAATTTTATGCTTCGTCCAAAGCTATCAATTTCAGGCGTTAATTGCTTGACTTTATAGGATAATTGCATTAAACTACTGATTAAACGGAAAAATATTTATAATGCGGTATCGGATTTATGTTAATACGCGGTAATAATAAAACGTATCGGAGGTATGTTTTATGAGAATAAATTTTAAGAGGATAACGTCCTTCATACTTGCGGCGGCAATAGGTGCGTCCGTCATATTTACGGGCTGCTCCGACGGAGGAACCGAGGAAAGTTCCTCATACGTCAAGCATGAGCCGGGCAGTTCCTCAAGTTCTCAATCGTCAGCGGCGGAATCCTCGGAGCCGGAATCTTCAAAGGCCGAATCCTCAGAGGATATTGTACCGGACGACCCGAATTTTACACCCGCCATGTGGAAAGTCACCAAAGGTAACAATGAGCTGTATCTTTTCGGCTCTATTCACGCGACGGACGGTAAAGTCAGAAACCTGCCGTCTTATGTTCAGGACGCTTTCGACGAGTGTGATTATCTCGCGCTTGAGATAGACACGGAAGGCTTGTTAAATGATCTCCCGCAGATGTACAGTCTTATGCAGAAAATGATATACACAGACGGCACAACCATAAAGGATCATATATCCGGGGAAACATATAACGCCGCCGTAAAATATCTCACCGATAAGGATATGTATATGCCGTACTATGACAACTTTAAAGTAATGACATGGATATCGCTGCTTGAGAACTCCTTATTGATGGAGTCCGGGATAGACACAGACGACTCCATGGAGTCGATAATGACGGAAAAAGCAAATAAAGACGGCAAGGAAATACTTGAGGTAGAGAACTTGGAAATACAGCTTGCGGTGTTCGACAAAATATCTGATGAACTCGCCGACGTGATTATCGGGTCATATATTGCGGACGGAGCCGCCGAGGAGATTAAAAATTCAATGACGGAGCTTTACACAGCGTGGAAAAAAGGCGAGGAAGTTTCCGGAGAAGACGATATGGAGGAACTGCCCGTCGACCTCAGGGACGACTACAAGGTATACAATGACGCTATGCTCATAAACAGGAATGCCGGTATGGCGGATAAGGCGGAGGAGTATATGAACGACGGAAAGAAAGTGTTTTTCATGGTGGGAGCGGCTCATATGTACGGCGAGAGCGGCATAGTATCTCTCCTTGAGAAACGCGGCTGTACCGTCGAGCGTGTAAAGCCCGGAAGCACAGGCTCACGGGTACAGAGCAGGGCGGCTTAATTCTATATTCTGCATTATATATGTATATATGCGGGACGCGATACAATCATTGTACCGCGTCCTTTGATTTCGCGCGGAGATTTTATCGTTTTCACGAAAATGTATAGCGGAATATTTAAAAAAGCATTGTAAACAGCATGAAATTTGCGGTATAATAACAATAAAAAACGAATAGGGGAATATTTTTATGGAAGATAAAATTATAATTGCCGCGGACAGCACCTGTGACCTTTCGCCTGAGCTTATAAAAAGGTATGATATAGAGATCATACCCCTGCCCGTCAATCTCGGCGACAAGCCGTGTCTTGACGGCGTAGACGTGAGCGTTGACGATATTTTCGATTATTTTGATAAGACGGGGGAGCTTGCGACTACTTCCGCGCCGACGGTTGAATATTACGAGGAGTTTTACAAAAAGTGGACGGACGCGGGCTTCACCGTCGTTCACTTGAGCATAAGCCTTGAGTTTACCGTCACTCACAATGTGGCGCAGCGCGCTGCCGAGAAGTTCCCGGGAGTGTACCCGATAGACTCGCGCAGCATATCGAGCGGAATGGGGCTTTTGGCAATACGCGGCTCACAGCTTCGCGGCCGGGGGCTCGCCGCGTGGGAGATCGCTGAGCAGCTCAGAAAGGACGCCGAAAAGGTAAGGGTCAGCTTTGTGCTCGATACGCTGAAGTACATGAGAAAGGGCGGCAGATGCAGCGGCATAGCCGCGCTCGGAGCGAATATGCTCAACCTCAAGCCATGTCTTGAAACAAAGGACGGCAAACTCGTTGTGAAGAAAAAGTATCGCGGAAAGCTATGTAATGTTTTCCCGCAGTATGCCGAGGAAATGCTTACTTCCGAAAAGAGAATCGACACGTCGCTTTTACTTATAACTCATTCGGGAGTTGACAAAAAGCTCTATGAAGCCGTAAAAAAACGCTGCTCGCAGCTCCTCGATTTTGACGAAATACTTGAATGCAGAGCGGGCTGCTCCGTTTCCGTCCACTGCGGTCCGAATACCCTCGGTCTTATTTACTTCATCTCCGATGACGACGAAGTGCCTTCGCAAAAATAACGCGGCGGGGTGCCCCCGCAGTCAAGACGCGGCGGGGCACTCGGCAGTATGGTTATTTTTAACAAACAGGGTCAAATTATTTTGTACTCTTTTCTACTTGATTATGATGTAAATTGCTGTATAATTAGCTTATATATGATTATATATATGTGTGTTTTAATTACAGATCCGAAGGGTGTGTTATATTCATGAAGAGATTCAGACGGCTGCGAAAAAGCAAAAAAGGAATGACGCTGGTCGAGGTCGTCGTGGCGTTAGCGGTAGTATCCATTGTCTTTTCCGTTACGATGAGTGCCATAGTGAGCGGATACTCGACGATACTCAGCAACAGGAGCGTTGAGGAAGCGTCTGTCGAAGCGCAGGGCATAGCCGACACCGTTGTTTCAACGATCGCGGGCGTTAACGAAGCGGATATTCACGACCTTGTGTACAGCAGCAGCGCGACTCCGACATATAGGGGGCTGGAGGATATAGCAGAGGCTGTATATGTTGACAACCTGTCATCTTCATCTGCTTTTCCGGACAATACGCTGCCGATCGGTAAAGTTGACAGACAGTTCACGATAGAACGTGTTAATAACCTTGTGACGAACAAGCCGGGAACAATCGATACGACGTTTAACGGATATAAAGTCACGGCGGCTGTCACGTCCACCGAGGGGTTTATTACCGTGACAGCGTTTACCATAGCCGAATGATATGAGAAGGAGGGGCTGTGATGCGTTGCAAAAAACAGCGAAATCATAGAGTAAACAAGCGTGGGTTTACACTTACGGAGCTTGTCGTCGTAATGGCTATTATGTCTATATGCTCGGGTATGCTCGTAGGCATTATTTCGTCAACGATAGACAGATACAGCGAGAGTACGCAGATCGAACAAAGCAAGAATGAAGCCGTAAGCTTTGAGAAGTTTTACGCGAGATACGCACGGGCTGCCTACTCTATTCAGGAGGAAACATCATACGGAACAAGCTCGTTTGTGGCGGATAATAATACATACTACCTCCTCTATAACTCGGATGAAGGGCGAATGACGTTTTTCATGAGCAACGGCTCCGGCGGAACAACCAATATTATCTCCTGTGACAACATAGGGAGTTATCAGCATTACACGACTTTTGCGGATAAGGATAACCAAAAGAATACTATAACATATGTAATAACAATGAACAACAAATTTAATGATCAATACAGCGACACTATCGTACTTAATAACGGTGCGGGAATCAATCTGACAAATGAGGTCTACCCTTCGGGTACGGGGGTACACTGCTTCGCGTTCAGAATGGTTCCCTGATACTCTGTCAAGTGTTGTAATTCGGAAAGGAGATTTGTTTTATGATAAATCACAGTAAAAGCCCCGCGCGAAGCAAAAAGGGCATCGCGCTGGCTACGGTTATCGTGGTATCCTGCGTAATCGTTATTCTCGCGACGTCGCTTATCGGAGTCGCCATTTCAAGTATAGAGAGTACATCCGGCAACGTTGACGAGCGGCAGGCGTATCTCAACGCGAAGTCCGCGCTTGACTACAGCGCGGAATATTACGATAAGAGCGCGGCTCTCCCCGAGGTTTCCCCGGGAGCAAGTACCGGCGAGGAGTATATTCTGTTTAAAGAACAGGGTGAAACCCCGGATTTTAACGCCGCGCAGGTCGCGAATATAGGCACCGACACAAGTCCGTATAATACATATGTCCATTCCGAGTATGATCAGACAAACAGTACGCTGACACTGACGGCTTACGCGATGTCGTCCGACGCCTTCGGAAAGAAGAAAATGGCGACGACGCTGGCTGTAACATATACTGTCGGCACGAGCGGAGGTCCTGTATCGCGCCACCACCCGACGACGATCTACAAGCCGCCGAGGACGAGGAGCAACGACGATGTAACTATACACGTCCGCCGCGACCCGAACGCTATCGGAACCGACAATTACTTTGACCCGGCTATCTACACATGGTCATACCTGCTTAAGAAAAACGGCGGCTTTGACTATACGGACAATATAGACTACTGGGAGGACGCGAATAAAACAATCACAAAACATTCCGTCAATTTTAACACCGATTTTACCGTCAATGAGATGAACACGATAGAATCCGCGGCAAATGAGATTGAACCTGCCGGAACATGGAATGCCCCCGATAAAAACGGCGCAAATTTCCGCGGTCCTTCGACAAAAATGGATCAGAGCGTAAACTCGACCGACTGGTTTGAGCATACATTCTCACCGACCAAGATGGCTGAGGCTGTGGGAGGATCGGGCGCGAGAATGGTTCCGTGGTTCAGCATGATCGTTTCCCGTCAGGGTCCGGGCTTGGTTGATAAGGGCGACGGCACACAGAGCTGCGAGTTCCTCAACGTATGGTATCTTGACAGCAGCGACAGAAATATCTATGTCGAGATACTGCAATCACCGCTCTACTATTATATGAGCTCCGACTGGAACGGAAAGACGAACTTAGAGGGCAGACTTATCGCCTACTGCAACGCCCCGCAGACTGTTTACTTTGTAAAAACAAAAGGCGTAAATGACAAATCCGTTCAGCCGACTCTTTCCGGCAGAAGCATGACATACTGCGGCTACGGCTGGTGGATATACAGAGACGGAAAAGGAACTTTGGACACAAGCGGTTCACTGAATGTCGGGGCAAACGGCGCCGCTTACACCCTGTCGGACATCAGGAGCGGCAGCGATAACTCCATCACAAAGAGATCCTCATATATCGTTATCGACCCGGCGAACAGCACCGCGCGCTCATTCTCAGGCGAGGAGGCGGCGGCGATCTATACCGGTGCGCAGGACTATGTAACAGTATACGCGAAAGCATATAAAAACAACAGCTTGTCACACCCCAAGATTTCCTACCTTGTGGAAACGCACTCCGACTCCGCCGCCAAGAGAAAGCTTAAGGCGGCTATAGGCGTCGCGGATCAGCTCTATAAGGGGGATTATACAGATGAAAGCTGGAATAAATTCCTTGGCGTGCTGAACGCCGCCAAAGAGGTATACAACAACCCCGTTCTCCAATCAGACGAAATATACGACGCGGAAACAGAAAAGATACAAGATGCTATGGCGGCGCTTACGTCCAGGCCGGTAGACACGACAAAGCTTGAACAGCTTATAGCCGAAGCTGCCTCAAAGCCGGAGGCGGAATACACCTCCGAGAGTTACGCGCCGATGGTTACTGTCAGCAGACAGGCTCAGGATATGGTTGACGCCGCCAAGGAGAACAGCGGCGCTATAACTCAGAATGAGATTGAGGCAAAGTGTGCGGAACTCAGGTCAAAGATAGATTCGCTTGATCCGATTCAGCCGTACCGTGACCGGCTCAACGCCCTGCTCACGGAGGCGGAAAACACCAAGCTGGCAAACGAGGGGTCACCCGCGATCCCCGAACTTCAGGCAGCGATAGACGAAGCGGACGCGCTAAAATCCTCAAACAGCAAAACAGCGATAGAGGAAGCTATCAAGAAGCTTGCGCTGGCTGTCAATAAAGTTAAAAACATCGGCGACACAAGTCAGCTTCTGGAGGCTATAGAGAAAGCAAATGATATTATAGAGAATGAGGGTTCCTCAGTCGCCGAAGGTTCGCTCGAAAACCTCAGGGACGTCGTCAGCGCCGCCGAAGCGGCTCTTTCGTCAGTTCTCACTCAGGACGAAGTAGATAAATATCTCGCGGCTTTAAATGACGCTATGGGCAAGCTTATCTATGTTCCCAAGGACAAGAACGCTCCCGAGAAGGGCAAGAAAAGGGTCTGGTTCGACCTTTCGGCGCTCGGAAACAGCAGCGGCTACTATATGTACGCGTGGTTCAGTAATGGAGGTCCCGGTCAGCAGAATACCGCGTTCCTGAACGCGGGCGAGTGGAGCAAATACCCCGAACTGAAGCTTACTCATGACGCGTCTACAGGCTACTATTACTATGATCTTGAGGAAAAATATACCAACATGATCGTAGTACGCAACAGCGACAACGTTCAGACACATGATCTGAATTACGACAAGAATAAGAACTTCATCATCATTAACGGAAATAACAGTGCGTCGGCACCGACCTATGCGCATATGGCGACCGTATTTGTCGAGAAGAAATCCCCGTGGGGTTCGGCGGCGCAGTACGCGTATGTGTCCTCCTCCGGCACGACATCGCTCAACACAAAGACATTGACGTCAAACAAGCTTACCGTTTCGGACGGCAGCGGAAAATATTTTGTCGCGCACATAGCGTTTGACGATCGGTCGAAGTTCTATATCCATAACGGCAATAAGACAGGCAGCAACAGAACCGTGGATATTAAGCTGCAGCCAACGGACTTCATGGTTCTCTATCCCGACAAGAACCTCGGCGGATCGGCTAACGTAGCCGTAAACGCCGATACATGGGAAAAAATCCGTCTAAGCAAACCCGTTACAAATATTAAGGCTGTGTCAAAGGTCAGTCCCTCCCATATGTCATACAAGGGCGGCGCGGCTGATATAGAGAAACTCGCGGCGGGCGTGTTCGTTGACACCGCCGTTCCGGCTTCACCGACGATAACGGTTTACTTCAAGAAGCCCGACAGCTGGAGCAAGCGGCTCAAGGCGACAGTATGCCAGCTCGACGGCAGCGGCAACGTCATTAGTAATACGGAACAGGGCAATCTCGGACTTATAACTTCGGACGAGAAATACTATTCCATATCCCTCGACGCCGACAGGGTAAACGCCGTCACAATAACCGACGGGTCGTCAAGCTCGAGAAAGACGCCGAGGTTAAAGCTCGCCACGAACGCTTCCGGCAAGTATTATAACGCTCAGATCATCTCCGAAAAGACCGGCGGCGGCTTTGAGATCAAGATGTATACCTCTCCGCAGGCTTCTGTTTCACCGGTGGACGTGACATTCTCCGACAATAACCTCGATATGGCGTTCATCGGTGGCAAGAAACAGGTGTTTGAAAACGTACAAGATACACGTCCCGGCAGAAAAGATATGAGCGGCAACGGTATATTTAAGTTCAACGGCGGAAGCATAGCGGATGGATACGCCCGCGTAGGCCTGACGAAAACAAGCACATACTACGACTGGTATGCCTACAAGATTCCCGCCTCTGAAGACGACCTCTATACGTTCGCGGTAAAAGGTCTTAACAGTTCCTCGTCGTCAACCGAAACAAAGCAGATACATCAGGTTTGGGGCGACGTCTGGGTAACGCTGACAGCGAACGCCGAAATGAATGGCAGCAAGTATAAGGCTCTCATAAGCACGGTAAACCCCGAGGACAATATAACTCAGGAAAACACGACCGTATACTTCACGCAGAATACCGACCTTATCTCTAACCACGGCGGTATGAAGGTGACTATGTGGGGCACGGAATCCAAGGTTGTAACACTCTCCGATACATACGACGGCTACTACCGTTTAGACGTCCCGCAGAATATGCCGTTCCTGCAGCTTTCTTCCGTTGACGATACGGTCGTCTATGAAAAGACAAAGCTTCAAGGCGGAGATAAGATACTTTATGATTACTCGGCGGGAGCGGGCGGATCGCCCGTGTGGCTGACGTATGTTCCGCCCAAGATAGCTATACAGAGAGAGCGCGCGAGCGCCGAGGCTGTAGGACGCGGCTGGGTTATCTATGACTATAACTACAACACTCACGCCTCGAACAGGGTCTATCAGGCAAAATACCTTGAAAATCTTGCTAACAAGGATAACCCCGAAAACAGGTATGATGACAACAACCCGAGTCGTCACAGAGCGAGGGCAAACCTGCTCGCGGAATGGACAATAGCCTACAAGAATCTGTACAACGCCATCTCGAGCGGCAGATCCTACCTCACAAGCGACGGCAGAGGCAATCCCAAGTGGTATCCTGAAAGCGCTGACGACACTTCGGGTTCAAGCTATACATCTGCTTCCATTGCGGCGCTTTACGATGCTGTTAAGGCCGCGCTTACTGAATACGAAAGCAGCAGTCCCTCACTCCAGAGATTAAAAGACTGCGTCAATGATATTCAGGAAAGAATCAACGAACTGGAGCCCGATAACAGCAGCAAGGCTGTACTGATCCTCGACGACTACGCGGGATGGGGCACAACAGGCATAGTAATAGAATACAAAGACACGTTCGGCGTAACACAACAAGTGCCCGTCACGTCGCAGAATACCAGAGGAGAACCGACGATTTATATTGATGCTCCGATAACAAACGTAAGGTTCGGCAACGGTCATGAATGGGGTTCCTATCAGTCCGAAATAGCCGCCGGTGAGGAATGGGTCTACAATAACTGCCCGGATCCTACCTTGGGCTTGGGCGGTTGGACGCGAAACAACCAGGAAAACTACTTTATTATAACGGGAGAGCAATATACGCAGCACGGTACTGAAGACAGGATTGTCGGAGATGCCGCGACCGAGGAAAACTTCACACTATACTTTGAGCATGACTTGAGTATAACGTATAAGCCCACCGCGGGCGCGGCGGAGAGAACATATCTCATACCTGCCGGCGCGTACCATATAAACCTGCCCGACTATCAGACATACTATGCGGGCTCAGGCTTGCCTCCCGACAAGATTAACCTCTACTCTATGACAGCCGAGAAATATTTCACAAATCTTAAGAATGAGGGAATGAGCGACATAGGCGTGGAAAGTGACACGCTTGGGTGGACGAACAGCGGAAATATCAAAAACCACGTCGGTCCCTATACGCATAGCGGCGACGTCAACTTTATCGCGATGAGCGGTTCGCTGAACGGCACATATACCATAAACGGAGGAGGCTGCTACTTCCGCTGGGAGGGCGCCACCGACTGCACGGTTGAAGATGGTACAGTGATAGAGGCAGAAAGCTTTACCATAGCTTCCCCGGAGAAGATTTCCGCCGCTTCGGGGTACGGTCCGTCGTTTATCCTGCAAAGCAGCGATCCTGCGGCGACGACTACCACTATAACTTTCCTGACCAATACGATCATTTCCTACAGGGACACTTCGGGCGACCTCGTGGAATACACAATATACGAGGGTACCTATGAATTTGTCGATCCGCTTGCGCAGATAAATCTCTTTGACAAGAGCAGCTGGGATACCGGCATAAGACAAGCGGGTTCCGGCGGCGGCACAGGAGCGTTCCTCTCCGACCCCAGATACTCGACCGAGTGACAGCATACGAGATTTAATATCATAATATTAAAAGACCCCGGCGTCCGCGGCAGGACGTCGGGGTCTTGTCTGTTATTGTGCGGGAGCGCGCGGGATTATCAAGATCCTGCCGCGCCGGCACAGCGTCTGAAATGTGCCGGGGAAAGGGCACAAACACAAAGAGCATAACAAATGCGGCACGAAAACCGGATTTGTTATGCTCTCTGTTTTTACACGAGGTAATGTCTGTTAATTGTTCTAAACTACTCTCAATTAAATGAGTTGACTCTGAGTAATCAACTTTCCCCTTCTGATATATATTAACATAAATAACGCGGAAAAGTTTAAACAAATTTTCGCCCATTTATGAACAAATTAAAAACAAATTTCGTAAGTGTAAAAATATACGGCTTTCGCGCGAAAAATATATGCAAATTGCTTTGCTAAAGCTTTCCTCTGCTATCCTGTAAACATACGCAAATAATAATATTACTCAGGAAGCGCCGGGCGCTTATTGAACCGCGCCGCCCGGACAGACTGTATATCAGCTCTGCTGATTGAGGACTGCCTGCGGGTCAACGGTGGCGCCGTCCTTAACCGCCACAAGATGAAGATGCGTTTCGTCCATAATTTCGCTCGGTATGGTGAATACCGCGCCTATATAGTCGCCTGCCGATACACTGTCCCCGACCTTGACTATCGTCGTCGGGCTAAGACCGCAATACAGCATATCGATACCTGTGGTGTGTTCTATCTTAATTGTATATCCGAAAAGCTCGTCGTTGTATATTTCCTTGACGATGCCGTCGGCGTAGGATCGCACCCGCTCGCCGTCCTCTGCGGCAATATCAATGCCCTCGTGTACGCGCCAGTCGCCCATTGTCTTTGAGTATACGGGGTTTTCCGCGCTGAAGCCCTTTATGACTTTTCCGTCAAGCGGCTTAACTGTTTCGCTTTGCTCGCGGCTGCTTTCTGCGGAGCTTTCCTCCGTTACCACGGACACTTCTGATACCTCAGAAACATCTGTTTTCTCCGAGGATTCCTCCCCGGAGCTTTCGGGCAGCGTATTAGCTGTTTTCTCCGAAGCCTCGGAACTGCTTTCCGCTTTGGAATATTCTATGCCGCTTACGGTTCTGCCCGCCTCCTGTTCGGATCGTGCTGATGAGCTGTCGGAGGATTCCTCCTTAGGCGTCTGATAATCGAGAACGCTGCTGTAGGTAGTCCACGCCGCGCCGCCGATCGCCACTATACAGATAGCGAGGGCAATATAAAAGCCCGCGTTTTTTTTCTTTTTACCGTTTGGATTGCTGTGCTTTACCTTTTGTTCTTTCATTTTTATTTGCACCTCCGATTATATTATTGACGCAGTATCGGAGATTATACAAGGAGTCGTGCGGCAAATTAAGCAAAAGCATATGCCGCCGTTTTGACAAAAGGTAACGCAAAATTACGCCTGTTCAAGCCGTGATATATTTCGCGCGCTCATCAGCCCTTGCTTAACAAATATACGAAGTCGACGGCATAGCATACAAGCATCAGTATGCCGCCCCAGCGCTTGAGCTTTTTATCCTTATTGAGTACGCACAGAAGCAGTAGAACGGCGCTGCCGATGCAGAGCATGCTGTCAACAAGAAATTCGGACTGATACGCGACGGGCGTGATAAGCGCGGAGATACCGATAACAAACAGTATATTGAAGATACAGCTTCCGACAATATTGCCTATGGCGAGGTCGGCTTTTTTCTTAACAGCCGCCGCGATGCTTGTTACAAGTTCGGGCAGTGACGTTCCGAACGCAACTATTGTCAGACCGATGAACCTTTCGCTCATGCCGAATGCCTTTGCAAGCTCTGTCGCGGCGTTTACGGTTATATCGCTGCCAAAGATTATCAGACCCACGCCTATAACAATTAGAAGCAGAAGCAGCCACACCTTTTTTTTCGGTTCATTGCTTGTGTCGCTGTCATCTGTTTTTGATTTTTTTGCCATAATAAACAGGTATGCAAGGTAGATCAAAAAGAGAGCCGTAAGGATAATGCCGTCAAAAAGGTCAATGGTATTATCGCTAAGTCCCAGTAACGCAAAAATCGAGGATATAACTATGACGAAAGGAATCTCGTATTTAACAGTTGATTTCTGCACGGCAAGAGGAGTGATTATCGCGGTAATGCCGAGTATGACCAGAATATTCATAATATTGCTGCCGAGGACGTTTCCCACGGCAATATCGGCGCTTCCCTTTACGGAAGCCGATATGCTTATAGCCGCCTCCGGCGCGCTCGTACCCATAGCGACGATGGTCAGACCGATTATAAGCTGCGGAATGTGAAGTCTGTCCGCGATACCCGCCGCACCGTCAACGAACCAGTCGGCGCCCTTTATCAGCATTGCAAAGCCGACAACGAGCAGAAAAATTTGAAGTGCAATTTCCATTTTAAACGACCTTTCTTTTTTATAGAGCTTGAGTAGTCAAAAAAAGACCCACAGACGGCCGCGCCTTCCATGAGTCTCATCATTTAAAGTAATACCGAGCGCCGAAGGACGCCGTACTGACGATAATACTATACATATAAAATGTACTGATTACTCCCTCTATGATGTATGATAAATTATAACACATCATTGTCAATTAATCAAGAAAAATTTAGCGAGCGTACAAAAGCATTTACTCTGCTAAAGTGATATTTTTGGGGAAATAATGTTCCGATTGACTTACTTTACCGTACATTTTGAGTTTATCATATTATTTTTGCGGCGGGAAATCTTTGATTAGAGGTCACAATAGTATTTTTATAAATTTAAATGTTAAAAAGTATATGCCGTTACCCGAAAAGTATAAAAATCCATTGAAATCACCCCCAAAAAGTGCTAACTTTAAAGTGAGCAAAGTCACGGTCGAAAGAGAACCTGTTTTTTGTGCGCGCTGACCGTAAATAATCGGGCGGCGGAAAGATAAGTACAACCGTCAGTTCATTTTATCGGCGCGAATACCGGCGCGTCAGAAACAGTCAAGCATTTTGTAACCGTGAGGTACCGCACTGATTCGCAGGAAGCCGGGCGCTGTATCAAACGGTATCGGAGGTCGGCGTGATGCGAGAAAACAAATCTGCCGCCGATCGGGACAGGAAAACAGTTGAAAATAATAACTATTGAAGGTGAGGATTAAAGATGAGCAGAAACGAACTTGTCGCGTCATTTCGAAATACGGTTTCTTTATCCGAATCTCCCGCTTTGAAAAAAGATACGGAGCGGGCGGCTATGTCTTCCAAAGTATACTTGGAGCATTTTGAATCGACAAAGAAGCGGGGCGGACAATCGGCAGAGATTATCGTTGAGGAGAACACCACCTTTTCGGCGGCAAAGAAATACCTGAACAAAGGAAAGACAGCCGTACTGAACTTTGCCAACCCGGTTACGCCGGGCGGCGGAGCGCAAAACGGCGCCATGGCACAGGAAGAATGTTTGTGCCGCAGCAGCAATTTGTATGTTTGCCTTACCGCTTTGCCTTTTTCCGATTATTATGGATATAATCGTTCACTGAACAATTACTTTAACTCGGATCGTCTTATTTATACCAAAGGAGTTACCGTATTTAAAGATGACTCGTACATTCCTCAACTTATGCCGGAAAATGAGTGGTTCCATGTTGATGTAATCACCTGCGCCGCACCTTATATTGCCCTGAGAAAATACACCAACAAAACCGCGTTAAAAGCGCTCTTTAAGCAACGTATTAAGAATATTTTCGAGGTCGCCGCAGAGAACGATGTTAAGGTGCTGATCCTCGGCGCTTTCGGATGCGGCGCATTCAAAAATCCGCCCGAAGTCGTTGCGGCGGCATTCCATGAAACGATAAATGAAAATAACTACACAGAACAATTTGAAAAGATTGTGTTTGCGATTAAGAGTACGGTAGACGGCAATTCTTTTAATGCTTGTCCGAATCTCATGGCTTTTGAATTGGAGTTTAAAGGTGTATCCTCCGAATTGTCCAAAAGTCGATTCAGCGACGGCCGGTCATTGTCACAAGCGGCAGGTTCTGCACCTTTGCCGCCGGGTCGTATACCGGAAGGCGGAAATCAGTTTAATTCTTATGAGGAATGGCGGTCGCACAATAAATATTTCGGGAAGCAGTTTTCCATTTTAGGCGACTCCATAAGCACGCTTGACGGATATAACCCCGGGGGATACAAACTTTTCTATACGGGGAATGTCTGTGACATAACCGGCGTCCATGATATGAAAGATACCTGGTGGGGCAAGGTGATCGACTATTTCGGCGGCGAACTGCTGGTGAATAACTCGTGGTCAGGAAGCCGGGTAAGCAGACTGCCAGACTTTGATACGCTCTTCCCGTCAGGGTGCAGTGATGAACGGACAGGCGGATTACATATCAATGACACCATGCCCGATGTAATTATCGTTTATCTCGGCACAAACGACTGGATTTACGGAGCGAAAACAGATACGGAAAACGGCGATTTCGAGGAAGACCGCACTGTTTTTTCAACCGCGTACAGGATAATGCTGAGGCGGTTGAAGGATAACTACCCGAAAGCGGAGATTTATTGCTGTACACTGAGCGAAACATTTATGTCGGCAATTCCGGCTTTCCGTTTTCCTTATTCTTACGGAGGAATACACATAGAGAAGTATAACTCTATAATACGCCGTACGGCGCATAAAATGGGCTGTAAGCTGATCGATATTTATGACAGGCATATTCCCTATGATGCGGCAGACGGCTCTCATCCGACCGCGGAAGGAATGAACACGCTTGCTGCCATGATCCTGCGGAGTATGTCAGATGAAGACGGTGCGGCGTTTCTGAATTGTGAGAAAGATCATGATTATATTGAGGTCGAAGAACAGACCGACGGCAGATCACGACAGGTTTGCCGCAAATGCGGTTTAGAGCGGTGGGAAGATGCAGTATCCGAGGAATTGTAACGGGTTGTAAAACAAAACGACTTTAAAAATGTTCAGAAACTCAATCCCCGGAAGGGTTTCTTTTCAAGCATAATTAAGAAAAGATAATAAAAAAGCGAGTGAACCGAATAAACCGATCCACTCGCTTTTCTGTTTTCAAGCATAGCCGCCACGCGGCAATAAACTTCCCTTGTTAAGGTCGAGCGAGGCTTGCCGAGCGATTC
>CAYLOD010000009.1:5387-34160 GCA_964385235.1 uncultured Clostridium sp. | reverse complement strand
TTGATGGCGATGCGGTCACGGTGCGCCGCCCTGAAATGTCGCCCGTGAAGCGCGTACCGCTTGCTAGCAAGGAAAGGATCCGGCGCTTTGCACTGGTGTGGGCGCAAATATACGCGAACCATAAAACAACGCCGTTTTACTTATTTGAAGATAGTGCCTTTGTCGGTGATGGCATGGCAGATTTAGGCTTTGAAATGGATTGCGGCAAATCATTGGAAGCCGCTTTCCCCGGCACAAATGCCTTAAATGATAATGCTGCGCTGAAACGGATCATTGAAAAAATTGATTTGTGGACTTTAGGAAATGCGATTTTCTCACAATGGCGATATTGGAATCATTGGAGCATGGCACCGATGGAAGATGAGAATTTCCAATGGTTCGTGATTGCGTTTTCCCGGCTTGCTGAATTGGCTGGATAAATCGCCCTTGAAATATTGGCAGCGAATAATGTATAGGTTCGTCCGAAAAACGGACAGACCCCCATGCCAAACGCGTATATTGCCAATTTTGGGCGGCTTTCTGTATCGGTGGACTTTACCACGCATAGCGTGAAAATTCTTAATCTGGGCAGAATATGTATTGTGGCAGCGCGAAAACATAATGCCATAAGGAATCGGGGCAATGGTAAGCAGTTGGATTCCTGAGCCGTCCGAAATTCGGACAGCGTTATTTCCACTCAGTTATAAGCGGCAATTTTTACCACTTACCATTGTCGCCTTTTTGCCACTCGTCTGCCACCGTGCCACAGTGACTTTCTGGAAGCCAACAGAGACTTTGGAAATTGAACTTTTCTAAAATTCGATAGACGGGGCATGTGGAGTGCGTGGTATTGTTGTCACGTTCGTAAATGTATAAAGTTTGCGGAACAGAAGTATCCGCGGTTATGTGGTGCCGTTAAAATATAACTCAGATAATATGTCCCCCACTTGAAAACCGGGAAACTTTCTGACCTTTTAAATTTCTCAAAAACCCCATAAATGCTGAATCAAGCTCAATATGCCACAATATATATGCTTTATTCAATGAAATTCTAATCAATTTCAAAATAATGTGTTAATTTAATTTGTATTTGTTATAATTAAGAATTGAACAATACATAGCAGCTAAAGGAAGATTCTAATGATAACATACAAGGTTATTGCTGAACACCTGCGAAATTCTGAATTTTTAGAATACGATGCTTATGGGATTTGTGCTTATATTGAGGAGTCCGGAACTGTTGTCGCTTCATTTTCCGACGTCTTTACTGAAAGAGAAAAAGCGGAAGAACTTGTTAATCTGTGTAACATTAATAAGCTGGATCCTATACATCTGCGGGATGTTATCGAGGATATGATAGTATAAGTAATCCGCCCCGAGGATTTGTACCGGCTTTAATGCGGCAGAGGTGTCTGTGAAAATAATTTACAGCGTTGTAATATTTCGTCACAAGATATTACAAAAATCAATATTTTATCATATTATCTTCTATAAAAGTCCGTCGTGACGGGGTTCGGCGGAAAACATCTATCGCTTCAGTGGGGAGATACAATCCTCACTGAAGCGTTTAAAATTGCTTTGCAATTTTGGCAGCTTGTTGAAACTGCACTTAACGTCCGCTTTGCCCTTTTTGATAAAACTGACAGTCCGCGCCGTTATCTTCTGTACGCAAATCTCCGGACCGATGGGAAACCCGCAGCCGCTTTTTCTTAAGACCTTACGCACGCGTACATAGAAGCGGACACTGCCCTTATACGGTCGGTATTAAGCTTTTTATTCATAGGCGGAAACAGCCGTCCTGCGTTTTTGTTAAAAATCTGTTTAACGTACATTTTTGTATTCCGCACCGTAGGGCTTTTACGGGTGCAATTCACAGGCAATATGTTAAAATTTTAAAATTCGCTTGCATTTCTTTTTTCAATATGTTATTATATTCGATACGAGAGCATGAATAAAGGAGGTGCAATATTATGCCTAATATAAAGTCTGCTAAGAAACGTGTCAAGGTTACTGCGGTTAAGACTGCGAGAAACAAGGCAGCTAATTCAGCGCTCAGAACTTCTATTAAGAAGGCAAATACTGCCATTGAAAATAATTCGGCAGATAAGGAACAGGCTGTTCGTGCCGCTGTCAAAAGCATTGACAAGGCCGTTGCAAAGGGTCTGCTTCAGAGCCGCGGTTTGATTATGATTTGACTTATAACATTCCGCTTAATTAAAATTAAACGCTGTTTCGGTAACTTCCGAAAGGCGTTTTTTTAATATAGGCAACGCCGTATAGGGAACGGTACATATTTTATCAAATTTAAAACAGCTTATATTAAGCTGAAAAATATTTCTATAATTTGATATTGTGCTTTTCCCTCCTATATGCTATTATTAGTTTGCCGGTTAATTAAAAAGCGGTCGTATTATGGCTGCTTTTCAGTAAGGGCTTGCAACGTCGTTTAATACCCGAAGAGACGGGGATATTTTGCCTGAGCTGCAGGGGGATTAAAAGCTATGAACATTTTAGGCGCCGCACTTGACATAATGGCAGCGGTAATTATTATTATTATTGCCGCGACAAGCATAAGGCGGGGGATTGCCGCCTCGATCGCTGAGTTTGTCGGTGTAATATTATCCACAGTTGCCGCCGCTTTTCTGGCGGCTATGACATCGTCGTTTATATATGCTCAGTTTATTCGCGACAATATTATAGAAACAATATCAAACGCTGTTTCATCAGGCTCCGGCGCGGCGTCCGTATCCGTTTTTAATTCGCTGCCGGGATATGTGCAGACATCTCTTTTATCTCAGGGCATAAATGAGAATAATATTCTCGCCGCGTCAAACGGCAGCGATATTCCCACGGCGGTTGAAGCGATGGTTCGTCCTGTTGTGGTTTCGTTCATAACTGAAATTGCCTTGACGATAATATTTACAATTTTATTCGTTATAGTTATTGCGTTAACAAATAAGCTGTTTAAGAGTACTCGCACGTCAGAGCATTCCGCGCCTGAAAAATTGATGTGCTGCATTTTCGGAGCTTTAAAGGCCGCTGTTATTTTGATGGTAATAGCGATTTTGATTCAGGCGATAGTCATGCTGATGCCTCAAAGCGCGATAAATTCGTTTAATACAGCCGTTGATAATAGTTTTTTATATAAATTTATTATTAAATTTTTAAATATCCCGTTGTTTGTTGTAAATCTTACAGCCGGAATATGACTGTTAAACAGGAGTAATTTATGAATAAAATAAAAAATTTTTTCAAGGAAAATCTTACTGTGCCGAATCTGCTTTCCGTAATAAGGCTGCTGGTTATAATCCCGTTAGTGTTCGCGCTTATGAACCAAAGGTATCTTGAAGCGGGAATATATCTTCTGATTTCAGGTTTGTCGGATATGTTTGACGGTATTATTGCCCGAAAGTTTAATCAGGTGACACAGCTCGGAAAGATGCTCGACCCCATTGCCGATAAACTTACGCTTATCGCTGTGCTTATATGTATCGCCATATTGTTTCCAAGCGTGACTTTTATTGTGGCAATACTCTTAATAAAGGATATACTTATGCTTATCGGCGGCGCCGTCTTGCTCTGCATGAAGATAAAACCGCCTGCGGCGAAATGGTACGGAAAAGTCGCAACGGCGATATTTTATGTAAGCATTATATTGATTATTTTCCTGGAGGTTGTGTTTAAATATCAAAATAATATTTTGACATTGATTCTGTTGTCGGTAACGGGTGTCGCTATGATTGTGGCGTTTGTAAGCTATGGTGTGATTTTTGTAAAACTTATAAGAAACAGAAACAGTAAGCGGAATACAGAGGGAAAAAATAAGTAAATTTTTTGTTCAGCATAAAACCTCTAAATTAGATTGACTTTTTAATTAAATTACGATATAAATAGTTTTATGACGGCATTAACTTTATTGTGCCGCTTTAGCTTGATTAGGATGTGAAACTGTATGTTATGTGTCAGATGCAAAAAAAGACCTGCAGTTGTATTTATCAGCACCTCTGCGGACAGCAGCGAAACTCAGGGCTACTGCCTTGTCTGCGCAAAGGAATTGAATATAAAGCAGGTTTCCGACATAATGGATAAAATGGGTATTTCCGAGGACGATTTTGAGACAATGCAGGATCAGATGGACGAGCTGATGAAGATGCAGTCCGATATGGATACAGAGGAACCCAAGGCCGATGATGAGGACGACAGTGACGACGGATTTACCACAGGCGGGGCGCCGACGTTCCCTCCGTTCTTTAAGAATCTTTTTTCAATGAGCAATCCTGAGGATGATCTGTCCAAAAGGGATGAGCATAGATCCGCTGACGGAAAAAAGTCTGAAAAGGAAAAAAGAAATGACGAAAAAAAGAAACAAAAAAAGAGAAAGCATATTGAGCTTTACTGCGATGATCTGATAGAGAAAGCCAGAAACGGTAAAATAGATAGGATCGTCGGCCGCGAAAAGGAGATCGAGCGCGCTATACAAATAATAAGCCGCAGAACAAAGAACAACCCCTGCCTTATAGGTGAACCGGGCGTCGGTAAAACAGCTATCGCAGAGGGACTTGCTATGAGGATAGCGAACGGGGATGTTCCGTTCCGCCTCAGGAATAAGGAAATTTTCCTGCTGAATCTCACATCGCTTGTCGCGGGAACGCAGTTCAGGGGACAGTTCGAGAGCCGTATTAAGGGCGTTATAGACGAGGTACAGGAGGACGGAAATATCATACTCTTTATCGACGAGATACATACCCTTATAGGTACAGGCTCGGCGGAGGGTTCGATGGACGCCGCGAATATTATGAAACCTGCTCTTTCAAGAGGACTGATACAGGTCATAGGAGCAACGACCTTTGATGAATACAGAAAGTATATTGAAAGTGACGCCGCGCTCGAAAGACGCTTCCAGCCGATCACTGTCGAGGAGCCGTCTATTGCTGAAACAATAGAGGTTTTGTCGGGCATCAAGAACTATTACGAAACATATCACCGTGTCGCGGTGACTGACGAAATAGTTCGTAAAACCGTCAGACTTTCGGAAAGGTATATAACCGACCGTTATCTGCCCGATAAAGCCATAGATCTCCTCGATGAGGCGTGCACATACGCTTCACTCAGGAATACAAGACTTGAGGAATACGACCGGAACAAGAGTAAACTCGACGATATGAAGAGCCGCGAGGAGGAAGCCGAAAGCCGGAGCGATGTGGATTATGAACAGCTTGCCAAGCTGAAATATGATATTTCCGTTATGGAGAAGAACCTTGAGGACATAAAGGGAGAAGCTCTCGGCGCGAATGTTACCGAGGGGGATATTGCCCATGTTATCGAGCTATGGACAGGCATTCCGGCGTCTAAGGTTCAGGATAATGAGCTTAACAAGCTCGCCGGTCTTGAGGATAAGCTGCGCGAAAAACTTATAGGACAGGACGAGGCCATCAAAGCGCTTGCCGCGGCTGTTAAGCGCACGAGGGTTCAGATCAGTCCGCGCAGACGTCCCGCCTCGTTTATATTTGTCGGCCCGACAGGCGTCGGCAAGACGGAACTTGTAAAGGTTCTGTCAAAGGAGCTTTTCGATACACCCGAAACTCTCATAAGGCTTGATATGTCCGAATATATGGAGAAGCATTCTGTTTCTAAGATTATCGGTTCTCCTCCGGGATATGTAGGATATGAGGAATCGGGACAGGTAACGGAAAAGGTTCGGCGCAGACCGTACTCTGTTTTGCTTTTTGACGAAATAGAGAAAGCGCACCCCGATGTATTGAATATTCTCCTCCAAATTCTTGACGAGGGCGCTATCACAGATGCTCACGGCAAAAAGGTCAACTTTGAAAATACAGTTATAGTCATGACGTCAAACGCCGGAAGTGAAAAAAAGGAAAACGCGCTCGGCTTTGGCAAGACCGAGGAGCAGGCGACGCGCGAGAAGGCTCAGAAAGCTCTATCCGAGTTTCTGCGTCCCGAGTTTATCAGCCGCATCGACGAGATAATTGTATTCCGCAGCCTTTCGGAGGATGATTTCGTCAATATCGCAAGGCTTATGCTCAACGAATATGTTGGTTCGCTTCAGGAGAAGGGAATCGAGTTTACGTTTGATGAGGAAGCGCAGAAGGTTCTCGCGAAAAAATCTTACGGCGGCAGCAGCGGCGCCCGTGATCTGAGGAATCTTATCCGCAGAGAGGTCGAGGACAGAATCGCGTCTGCGTTAATCGACAACAGAGATATGCCAATAGGCAGGATACACCTCACAGCCGAAAACGGCGAGCTTAAGATGGACGTATTATAGCTTAGATTATCCCTCGCAAAAGAGACAGGAGCATTAGCGGTTTTGCGCCGCGCTTGCCTCGCTTTGACGGGGAGGAAAAAAGCTCTTTATAGAAAAATATTTTAAAAATATGGCAGCACCGTGCAGTATATATTCGGCGCTGCCTTTTTTTGCTGTATAAATCAGCAAAATTGTAAAAAAATTTAAAATATGGAAATTAGTACTTGATTTTTTCGGAGGAAAGATTTACAATGTATTTAGCACTCGAGGATATAGAGTGCTAAATATAAGAATTGTTTGCTATGAAGGAGGCAAATTTATGACTATCAAACCATTAACTGACAGAGTAGTCATTAAAGCAGAGGAAACAGAGGAAACAACTAAAAGCGGTATCGTTCTTACAGCTTCCTCGCAGGAGAAGCCGCAGTTCGCGACTGTCATCGCGGTAGGCGAGGGCGGCATTGTCGACGGCAAGGAAGTAAAGATGTACGTTAAGGTTGGCGACAAGGTTATCACGAGCAAATATTCGGGCACAGAGGTCAAACTCGATGGCGAAGAGTATACGATCGTTCGTCAAAACGATATTCTCGCGATCGTGGAATGATTTACGGCTCAGGTTTGACGCCAATGCCTGACGAGCGGCGGGCGTCATTTGAGTGATCGCGGGGGGATATGATTCCCGCTGATTACTCACGCGGTTTACCCTGCGCTTTCCCCGCCTTATGACGAGGGACAAGCGTCTTATAATAAAACATTTTAGATTAATGGAGGAATATATCTATGGCAAAGCAAATCGCATACGGCGAAGAAGCAAGAAAGGCTCTTCTTAATGGAATCAATCAGCTCGCTGATACAGTTAAGATAACACTCGGCCCCAAGGGCAGGAACGTAGTTCTTGACAAAAAGTTCGGCGCTCCGCTTATCACAAACGACGGTGTTACGATCGCTAAGGAGATCGAGCTTGACGACCCGTTTGAGAATATGGGCGCGCAGCTTGTCAAGGAGGTTTCAATCAAGACTAACGACGTCGCGGGCGACGGTACTACTACCGCTACGCTGCTCGCACAGGCTCTTATCCGCGAGGGTATGAAGAATGTAACATCAGGCGCCAACCCGATGATACTCAAGAAGGGTATACAAAAGGCTGTTGACATCGCTGTTGAAACTGTCAAGAGCAATTCCAAGGTTATTTCCGGCACAAACGATATAGCAAGCGTCGCGGCCATTTCGGCATCTGACGATTTCACGGGCAAGCTCATAGCTGAGGCCATGGATAAGGTAAGCAAGGACGGTGTTATCACTGTTGAGGAGTCCAAAACAGCCGAGACATATTCCGAGGTCGTTGAGGGCATGATGTTCGACAGAGGATATATCGCTCCCTACATGGTAACCGATACCGATAAGATGGTAGCGGAGCTTGACAATCCTTATATCCTTATCACAGACAAAAAGATTTCAAATATTCAGGAGATACTTCCTATCCTCGAGCAGATAGTTCAGGCAAGCCGCAAGCTCCTTATAATTGCCGAGGACATCGAGGGCGACGCTCTGACAAACCTTGTTCTCAACAAGATCCGCGGAGTATTCACCTGCGTAGGCGTAAAGGCTCCCGGCTTTGGCGACAGAAGAAAGGAAATGCTCCAAGATATTGCTATCCTTACAGGCGGTCAGGTCATTTCGTCTGAGATCGGTCTTGAGCTTAAGGATACGACACTTGATCAGCTCGGTCAGGCGCGTCAGGTCAAAGTTGACAAGGAAAACACGATAATTGTCGACGGCGCGGGAGACACCGGGGAAATCAAGAGCAGAGTAAACCAGATCCGCGCTCAGATAGAAACAACGACATCCGACTTCGACCGAGAGAAGCTTCAGGAAAGGCTTGCAAAGCTCGCGGGCGGCGTAGCTGTTATCAAGGTAGGCGCGGCGACCGAGGTTGAGATGAAAGAGAAGAAGCTCCGCATTGAGGACGCTCTTGCCGCGACAAAGGCTGCTGTTGAGGAAGGTATAGTCGCAGGCGGCGGTATTGCTCTCATGAATGCCATTCCCGCTGTTGAGGCGGAGATAGAGAAAGTATCGGGCGATGAAAAGACAGGTATGCAGATCGTTCTCAAGGCGCTTGAGGAGCCGCTCCGTCAGATCGCTGAGAACGCGGGTCTTGAGGGATCCGTCATAGCCGCCAACATTAAGGCTTCCAAGAAGATCGGATACGGCTTTAACGCGTATACGGAGGAATATGTAGACATGATAGACGCGGGCATAATCGACCCGACCAAGGTAACACGTTCTGCTTTGCAGAATGCCGCTTCCGTCGCAGGCATGGTTCTCACAACTGAATCAATCGTCGCCGATAAAAAAGAGGAAACTCCTCCCGCTCCCGCGGCTGATCCCAACATGGGCGGAATGTATTGATTTAGAGTACGACTTTTTTCACAATATACTCCTAAAACGGAGAAAGCTCTCGAGAAATCGAGAGCTTTTTTCGTATGCGGTTTAAGAGTAATGTCTGAAAATTTTCATATAATATTACTTAATTAAATCTTTTTCTCTTGCAAAATTATATATTATGTTATAAAATAATATATAGTAAAATTTTCCGCTCATACGCGGCTGATAATGAATCTGAAAGGGTGTACAAAAATGAACTACCTAAACAAAAAGACAGTTGAGGACATAGACGTAAAGGGCAAGAGGGTTCTCGTACGCTGTGACTTCAATGTACCGTTTGATGCTGAGGGCAACATTTCCGACCCGAAGCGTATCGATGAAGCTCTTAAAACTATTAAATACCTTGTTGATAATGACGCTAAGGTCATACTTTGCTCACATCTCGGCCGTCCAAAGGGCGAGTTCAATATGAAGTTTTCTCTCGCTCCCGTTGCGGCATATCTCTCTAAGGCTCTCGGCAAAGAAGTAAAAATGGCAACGGACGTCATAGGCGAGAGCGCTAAAAGCATCGCCGCTTCTCTTGAGAACGGCGAGGTAGAGCTTATCGAGAACGTTCGTTTCCACAAGGAGGAGGAAAAGAACGACCCCGCGTTCGCAAAAGAGCTTGCTTCTCTCGCTGAAATCTATGTAAACGATGCTTTCGGTACGGCGCACAGGGCGCACGCGTCAACTGCCGGCGTTGCCGATTATCTCCCCGCTGTCTGCGGCTACCTGATACAGAAAGAGATAACTATCATGGGAGGCGCGCTCGCCGACCCCAAGAGACCGTTCGTAGCTATTCTCGGCGGCGCAAAAGTATCCGACAAGATAGGTGTTATCACAAATCTGCTTGATAAGGTAGATACGCTTATTATCGGCGGCGGTATGGCTTACACGTTCATGAATGCCCTCGGATATTCTATCGGATCGTCTATCTGTGAAGCGGATAAAATTGAGCTTGCTAAGGATATTATGGCAAAGGCTGAGGAAAAGGGTGTAAACTTCCTCATTCCTCAGGATAATATCGCGGCTAAAGAGTATAAGGCTGACTCCGAGTTCATGAAGGTTGACTCCGACAATATCCCCGATGGCTGGATGGGACTTGATATAGGTGAAAAGAGCGCGCAGATGTTCGCTGACGCTATCAGGAACGCGGGTACTGTTGTATGGAACGGTCCCATGGGTGTTTCCGAGTGGCCTAACTTTGCAAACGGCACTATCGCCGTTGCCAAGGCGGTTGCCGAGTCCGACGCTATCTCCATTATTGGCGGCGGCGACTCCGCCGCGGCTGTTGAAAATCTCGGATTCGCGGATAAGATGACACACATTTCCACAGGCGGCGGCGCATCTCTCGAATTTCTCGAGGGCAAGGTTCTTCCGGGTATCGCTTGCCTTGACGACAAGGAGTAATATCAGATTTATTCAGGGGCAGGGCATAGCCCTGCTCTTTGTATGTGGTGCATAGAACATATACTTTGCCGCCGCAAAACTATATTAAAGGAGATAATAATAATGAATAAGGAATTAAGACAGGCTGTTATAGCAGGCAACTGGAAGATGAACAAAACACGTCCCGAGGCAAAGGCTCTCATTGAGGAGCTGAAACCGATAGCTGAAAAGGCAGACTGCGGCGTCGTAATCTGCGTGCCTTATACAAACCTTGAAACAGCGGTTGAACTTACAAAGGGTACAAACATAAAGGTCGGCGCTCAAAACGTACACTTTAAGAGCCACGGCGCTTTCACGGGCGAGGTTTCAGCGGAGATGCTCACGGAAATGGGTGTCGAGTATGTCATTATCGGTCACAGCGAGAGAAGACAGTATTTCGGGGAAACCGATCTCACAGTAAACAGAAGAGTTAAGGCGGCGCTTGCGGCGGGACTTAAGGTCATACTCTGCGTTGGAGAAATGCTCTCCGAGCGTGAGGACGGCATAACCGAGGACGTCGTAGAGCTTCAGACTGTCGCCGCTTTCACAGGCGTTTCCGAGGAGGACGCTAAGAATGTGATCATTGCATATGAGCCTGTGTGGGCTATCGGCACAGGAAGGACGGCTACGGCTGAACAGGCTAACGAGGTGTGCTCCTTTATACGCGGCGTCATAGCCAAAAGATATAACAAGTCTGTTGCTGACGGAATGACGATCCAGTACGGCGGTTCGATGAATCCTAAAAACGCGGCGGAGCTTCTCGCGCAGCCCGACGTTGACGGAGGACTTATCGGCGGAGCTTCTCTCAAGGCTGCGGATTTCGGAGTGCTTCTCGATGCCGCAACAAACGGCTGACACCGCTTGATGTATTTTAAATACGACCCGGAAAGGAAGATTCTCTTGACTAAGTCAGAAGTTGCAAAGAAAATATACGAGCTTTCACATATTACGGGCGAGTTTAAGCTTCGTTCGGGACAGATCTCAAACGAGTATTTTGACAAATATCTTTTCGAGGCTGTCCCCGAGGTTCTCTCCGAAATAGCAAAAATCATGAGCAGTCTTATACCGGAGGGAACAGACGTTATCGCGGGTCTTGAGATGGGAGGTATCCCCGTTGTCACCGCTATTTCCCTTCAAACAGGCATGAAAGCGGCTTTTGTCCGCAAAAAGGCCAAGGAATACGGTACCTGCAAGCTCGCTGAGGGAGCCGACGTGAGCGGCAGGCACGTTCTCATCATAGAGGACGTTGTTACAACAGGCGGCGCGATAATCGACGGTGTTCGTGAGCTTCGCAAAAAGGGTGCGGTAATCGACACGGTTCTCTGCGTAATACAGAGAAGCGAAAAGGCAGCCGGCATTCTTGCCGAGCATGACCTGAAGCTAATACCCGCGTTCACAATGGAATATATTAAGCGGGAAGCGGGAGCGGCGGAATAATTCTCATAGAATTATGAAAGGAAGATGATTGATGAAAAAACCTCTTATTCTTATGATACTTGACGGTTTTGGCATCGGCTGTGGGGACGAGGCCATAAATGCTATAAAAGCGGCAAAAAGACCGAATTTAGATAAGATTTTCGAAAGCTGTCCTGTGACTGAGATCGGAGCTTCGGGACTTGATGTCGGTTTGCCGGACGGACAGATGGGAAACAGCGAGGTCGGTCACACGAATATCGGCGCGGGCCGAATAGTATATCAGGAGCTTACAAGGATTACCAAGACTATCGAGGAGGATAAGCTCAAGGACAATGAAGCCATTGTCGGCGCGATGGACAACGCGCTCAGGAACGGTACTGCTCTCCACCTGATGGGGCTTCTTTCAAACGGAGGAGTTCACAGTCATAACACGCACCTCTACGGTATTCTTGAGCTTGCGAAGAAAAAAGGGCTTGAAAAGGTATATATTCACGCTTTCCTCGACGGACGCGACGTTCCGCCGTCAAGCGCCGCTGATTTCATTAAGGAGTGCGTCGATAAAACAGAGGAGATCGGTGTGGGCAAGATCGCCACAGTTATGGGCAGATATTACGCTATGGACCGTGATAACCGCTGGGAGCGTGTCGAAAAGGCGTATGCGGCTATGGTATACGGCGAGGGAGTGAACGCGGCTTGCCCCGTATGCGCCGTTAAAAACTCCTATGAGAATGGCGTCACGGACGAATTTGTCGTTCCCACGGTTGTTGACGGCGGCGCGACGGTTCAGCCGAATGACAGCATAATATTCTTTAACTTCCGCCCCGACAGGGCGAGAGAGATAACCCGTACATTTGTTGATCCCGACTTTAAAGGCTTTGAGAGGAGAAACGGCTTCTTCCCGCTGAAGTATGTTTGCATGACGCAGTACGATGCCGCCATGCCGAATGTTGACATTGCTTTCAAGCCTCAGTCGCTCAAAAATACGCTTGGCGAGTATATATCCGACAGGGGAATGTCCCAGCTCAGAATCGCCGAGACCGAAAAGTATGCCCATGTCACATTCTTCTTCAACGGCGGAATCGAGAAACAGTATCCCGGTGAGGACAGGATCCTTGTCAAGTCTCCCGGAGTCGCGACATATGACCTTAAGCCTGAGATGAGCGCATATGAGGTAACGGATAAGCTCGTGCCTGCCATTAAGAGCGGTAAGTATGACGTTATAATTCTGAACTTCGCAAACTGCGATATGGTCGGACATACAGGCGTATTTGACGCGGCTGTCAGGGCTGTCGAGGCTGTTGACAAATGTGTCGGCATGGTAGTGAATGCAATAGGGGAAATGGACGGTGTTGCCCTCATAACGGCAGATCACGGCAATGCCGATAAAATGATCGACGCGGACGGCTCGCCGTTTACAGCGCACACAACCAACCCCGTTCCTTTCTGTGTAGTCGGCTATCCATGTGAGCTTCGCGAGGGCGGCAGACTCGCGGATATAGCTCCGACAATGCTTCATATCCTCGGACTTGAACAGCCTGAGGAAATGAGCGGGGTAAGCCTGATTAAGTAAGGAAAATATGTAAAATACAAAAAGCTGCGTTCAAAAGCCTTCAAAGGCCCGAACGCAGCTTTAATTTTTGTTTTTTTGTAAATAGTTGAGGGTAAGGAAAAAATGGAAATGCAGATGCAGGCGGTCGCGGATATGTGGCTGTCTGCTTTTTATTTGTCGTCAGCAGGAAAACATATGTAAAATGCGGTTTCTGAAGTGTTTGAAATTTCGGAATCCGTAAGCATTTCTTTTTAAGACCATTATTTTGTTGTTGAGACTTCTGTAAATCCGTTTGTAATAGACTTGTAGAAAAAATTTATTACTTAGTCAGGAATGTCCCTCGCCTATAAGGCGGCGTGGCAAGCACCTTATAAATATTAAAAGAAAAGCGCCGTAAACTTTATACTGTTTATGGCGCTTGCTGCTATTTATTCTGATGTATATTCGTCGGATTTACGAATCTCTCCGCGCTTTATTTTACCGCTTATTGTTTTAGGCAGCTCATCTACAAACTCGATAACCCTCGGATATTTATAAGGGGCGGTGATTTTTTTAACATGCTCTTGAAGTTCCTTCTTCAATTCCTCGCTGGGAGTATAGCCTGCCGCAAGAACTATCGTAGCCTTGACGACTTGACCTCTGATGGGATCGGGAGCGCCTGTTATAGCGCACTCTACAACCGCCGGATGCTCTATCAACGCGCTTTCTACCTCGAACGGTCCGATACGATAGCCCGAACACTTGATAACGTCATCGTCGCGGCCGATAAACCAGTAATAGCCGTCCTCGTCGCACCATGCTATGTCATCTGTGTTGTAGTATTTTCCGAGAAGTTTTTCCTCTGTCATTTGAGGATCCTTGTAATATCCTGTAAAAAGACCGACCGGCGGATTATTTTTTACGTCCATTACTACGATAGAGCCTTCCTTGCCTGTTTTTACTTCGTTTCCGTTTTTATCAACGAGGCGAATGTCGTAAATCGGCGACGGCTTGCCTGTCGCGCCGAAGCGCGGCTCGAACCACTGAAAGTTGGCAAGCAGTACACTGCCCTCGCTCTGACCGAATCCCTCATATATGAGCTTTCCGGTAAAATCCTTCCATTTTCTTATGACTTCGGGATTCAACGGTTCACCGGCAGTACAGAAATGCTCAACAAAGGAAAGATCATACTTTGTCAGATCCTCCTGAAGCATAAAGCGATACATTGTCGGCGGCGCGCAGAAAGTTGTGACCTTATATTTTGATATAACCTCGAGCAGGCGGGAGGGGATAAACTTGTCCATATCATAGGCAAAAATAACCGCGCCGCATATCCATTGACCGTATATCTTTCCCCAGCCGAACTTTGCCCAGCCTGAGTCGGAAACGCTCATGTGAAGCTTATTTTCCTGAACCTGCTGCCAATATTTCGCGGTAACTATATGACCGAGAGGGTGAGCAAAGTTGTGCTGAACCATCTTGGGCATACCCGTTGTGCCGCTTGTGAAGTAAACAAGCATGACGTCGTTCCAGTTTGTAGCATCATCGCCTGTGGGACGTGGAAAGTCCTCCGAAAAGCTTTCTATCTCATCTTCAAAGAATCGCCAGCCGTCGCGGGGCTTGTCGACAACTATTTTGTATTTAAGTGTTGGAATTTCGAGAGCTGCTGCCTCAACCTGAGAAATAACAAAGTCATCATTTATACAGATAAACGTCTTTATTCCTGCGGCATTGCCTCTGTATACTATATCCTTTTTAGTGAGCTGCAGTGTTCCCGGGATAAGTACAGCCCCAAGTTTATGTAAAGCGGTCGCGCATACCCAGTATTCCCAGCGGCGGCGAAGAATTAACATAACAACATCGCCCTTTTTAATGCCGAGGCTTTTAAGGTAGTTTGCGGTTTTATTGGAAAGACGGCTTATGTCGCTGAAAGTAAATGTTTTTTCCTCGCCGTGGTCGTTGCACCAAACGAGAGCCCTCTTGTTTTCGTCCTCTTTCGCCCATGCGTCTACAACATCAAAGCCGAAGTTAAAATCCTCAGGAATATTTACCTTGTAATTTTCCTTAAAATCTTCATACGAATCAAACTCAATTCTCGGGAGAAATCTGTTAAGCAGCATACCTTAAATACTTCCTTTTCAAAAGTTTATTATCGGCAATATAAATAGTCTTGAAAATATTAAGCCGACGATTTTTAACCATACGACTTATTCTATCATATATATTTTTTTTTGTCAAATATATGCCGCTATTTTTTCAAATTTATACAAAAAAAGTAAATTTCGGTAAATTAGAAATGTTTACAATTTAATGTCATTTTATGGATTTAAAATAAAATGGCCGGTAAATTCCTCAGAAGCTTTAATTTGAGTACATTTCGGCAGCTTTATTCATGACCTGCGCGGCAACGGGAAGGGCTGCCCAATATCCCGAATCCCCGTGTTCAACGATTACCGCGAAGGCGAGCGGGCAGTTTTCGTCACGGCTGAAGCCCGTTACCCACGCGTGAGCCGTTTTGCCCCCGCCGACCTCGGCGGTGCCTGTTTTCGCGCATACTTCACCGTTAAAGCCGCCGCCGTAGTATTCGTTCTCTACTGTATAACGCATCATATCCGAAAGTGTATCGGCGTTTTCGGAGCTTAGCATTCGAGAGCCGCTTCTGCCGCTTTTCGGTAGTGTGGGTATGCCGAACGGCAGAGATACCTGACTAACAAGATATGGCATTACCGGCGTTCCGCCGTTGGCGATAGCGCCTGAGATTACCGCCATAGTCATAGGGCTCGCAAGGTCGGTATACTGTCCGACGCCGCTCCAGCCGAGCTCGTTCAGATCGGCGTCTGATACGTCATATTTGCTTTCGGCAGTATCTATGTCACCGATAGAAACACTCTTGTTAAAGCCCATTTTGTTGGCCTGCTTTGTCATCTTATCCGCTCCGAGATCGACGGCAAGCTGCGCGAAATAGCAGTTGCATGAATGAGCAAGGGCTTCCTTGAAGTTTTCCTCGCCGTGCGCCTCGTAGCAGGTGACAGTATTGCCGCCTATTGTGTCGCTGCCTGTACAGGAGTAGGTCCTGCTGTCAAGTTCCTCTTCGCTCATGTTCTCGAGTGCGGCGGCTGATGTTACGAGCTTAAAGGTCGAGCCGGGCGGATATGTCGCGTTTATAGAGCGGTCAACATACACGCCCTCGTATTCGTCGTTACCCTCTATATCGGGAATGTTTTCGGGGTCGTATGTAGGAGTGCTGACCTTCGCGATAATTTCGCCCGTTTTGTAATTGTAGACAAAGACCGCCCCCCTGTTATATCCAAGGGCTTCATAGGCTGTCCTTGATATTTCGCTGTCAATAGTGAGACGGATATTCCTGCCGAACGTCAAACCGTCCGGAAGTCCGAGACCGAATATAAAGCTGAAGCCCGAAAGCTCCGAACGGTATACGTTTTGAACAGCTCCGCCTATGCTGCGTCCCTCGTCGCCGATGGTGTGAAGCAGGGCGCGGCGGGTGCTTTCATCTGAGCTGTAATAACGTCCGCCGTTTTCACTGTAGGCGAGAATGTCACCGTTCCTGTCCGTAATAGTTCCCGCCTCTCCCATACCGTCCGTGCCGAGGTGTGCGTTTTGAGGCTTTGACGCCCAGACGTCGGCATTTGTTATCAGGCTGACGGAGAAATAAATCATTCCTCCGATAAACGCTATAACGAGAAGCCATACTATCAGAGAACGATTTCGTATTTTATTCATCATTTCACCACCCGGGTGCATTTTATTCAAGTGCTTTAATAAGGGACTTGTCCCGGCATAGAGCGTGGCTCATGCCTGATAGGCGTGCCCGGCAAGTCGTGGGAAATCTTCCCGAATTATATTATATACTATATAAACCGCCAAGGCAATATAAGTTTCAACAAGTGAGCCCCTATTGAGATTATGCCCATATATATTGTTAAATAATATACTGTTGTTAAATAGACTTAAAATGTCGGTATTCGTGTAAATCTCTTAAAATATAGTTGATTTTATGGAAAAATATGCTATAATATAACTTAAGTTATATATCCCCGCATATTTGGACGGAAGGGAAGATGTCATTTATTATTGCTGTGCAGGAGGAAGTTATGGAAATCAACATTAAAATAGATAACATTAACTATGGCGAATTGGTGGTAAAGTATCTGCCAAAGCTCGAGGAGACAGCTTCCGATGATTCCGGAACTGCCGCTGTGCTGAGAACGGTTTCGCATATGTCAAAGTCCGCCGCTAAGGCGTTCATTAACGCGTTTCCGCAGAAAACAAAAGACGAGTTAGTCGTTTGGCTTATAAAGAAAAACAAGGATGCTGTCATACAGGGCTTTAATAAGGAATTGGGCGTCACTATAAGAAACATTGATGTGAAGATCTAATATTATCGGTGTAAATAAATTTAAAATATTAAAACCCGGACATTTTTAATTTCAATTATGAGAATATCTTAATACTTCCGGCGTTCAGCAGTTCAGTAAAATATCCCCTCTTTGTTTGCAGGCCTTGATAATGTCATTTCTTGTGCTTTCAACGCGAAATTCGGACAGAGTATCAAAGGAAACGGAAATACACTTTGTAAAAGGTTCTGACTGAATATTTTCGTTTATTTCAAGGCTTGCATTAGCCTTTTTTAAAATTTCATATATCGTCATTAACCCTATGCCGCTGCCGCCTGTTTCGGAATGTGTAGTGGCTCTTTTTTTGCCGAGATTTAATATAGTCTTTGCCTGAAAAGGTATTCCGCTGTCGTATATCTCTATTATGTAACTGTTATCGGTTTTTTTGAAGATAACACGAACAGCTTTCGGGCCGCTCTCGCTGAACGAAACCGCGATCAGCGCGTTTTCAATCAGGTCGGCAAGGATTGTATTAAAACCCGCCTCGTCAATGGTTTTGCCTATTATTTCCGACACGTCGAATGAAATTGTATAATCAAACTCTGTTGATAAATCCCGCGCCCTGTGCTTCATATAAAGCAGAGTGGCGTCTACCGTGATAAAACCCGTAGGGTGGAGCTGTGAAGTATTGTTGCTTTCGTAGCTTGTAATCATTCCGCGCCGCTCGGAGTACATCTTGTCAAGGTTATTCAAAAGGTCTTTTATCTCGGCTTTTTTGATTTCGGGGGCGTCCTCCTCCATGCCCGTCAGCAGACTTTTAACTGCCATAACCATGGCGGGTATAAGCTTATTATCACTATGTATTATTTTTGAAAGTTCGTCATTGTGGTAACGGAGTTTGTCCGTTTCCTTTTTCAATTCCTGTATGTTTTGCTGCAGGGATTCTGTCAGCCTGTCGCTTACCTTTTTATTGTAGGCGTGTTTTATTTCCTTGCGCCACCACACCAAAAAAGCCATACCGCAAAGTAATGTAGTTATCATCAGGATCACTGTAACCATAATGTTGCCGCTTGTATTCATGTTGGTAATCGATATGGCAAAAAGAATTAAGAACGATATAATCAATCCTATTTCATTTGAAATCTTTTCCTTTAGAAATGTCATGCCGTGTTTAAATTTCTTTATTTTGAATAACAGGCAGCAGACAAGGATATCCACAGCTTCTATTATTAAAAATAAAACAAAGTCGGTAACGTCGGACTGTCCGAAAGCGGAATATATTATAAATATAAAAGGTGAGCATAAAACTGCGCATATAAACAATAAAGAGAATGACAGGGCAAATGCTATGGTTGAGAATATCACCGTTGTATTAAGAGATTCCCTGAACATCACTTGATTGAATATTCCGATGACGAATATCATGAAAAAATAAATAAACGGCATTAAATAATCGGAAAATAATTCTGCCAAGGCGGCGACAACCATTGAAAACGGAACGGCAAACGCGACCGTCCTTTTCGTTATTTTTATGTCAAGAAACTTTGCGAACAAGTATATTGAACAAAATACAAGCACTGTTAATTCTGTAAATTTGCTGATCATAAAAATTCTCCTCATGTATAAAGTTAGTGGGCAAACTAAAACCCGGACATTTTTAATTTCAATCATGAGAATATCTTAATACTTCCGGCGTTCAGCAGTTCAGTAAAATATCCCCTCTTTGTTTGCAGGCCTTGATAATGTCATTTCTTGTGCTTTCAACGCGAAATTCGGACAGAGTATCAAAGGAAACGGAAATACACTTTGTAAAAGGTTCTGACTGAATATTTTCGTTTATTTCAAGGCTTGCATTAGCCTTTTTTAAAATTTCATATATCGTCATTAACCCTATGCCGCTGCCGCCTGTTTCGGAATGTGTAGTGGCTCTTTTTTTGCCGAGATTTAATATAGTCTTTGCCTGAAAAGGTATTCCGCTGTCGTATATCTCTATTATGTAACTGTTATCGGTTTTTTTGAAGATAACACGAACAGCTTTCGGGCCGCTCTCGCTGAACGAAACCGCGATCAGCGCGTTTTCAATCAGGTCGGCAAGGATTGTATTAAAACCCGCCTCGTCAATGGTTTTGCCTATTATTTCCGACACGTCGAATGAAATTGTATAATCAAACTCTGTTGATAAATCCCGCGCCCTGTGCTTCATATAAAGCAGAGTGGCGTCTACCGTGATAAAACCCGTAGGGTGGAGCTGTGAAGTATTGTTGCTTTCGTAGCTTGTAATCATTCCGCGCCGCTCGGAGTACATCTTGTCAAGGTTATTCAAAAGGTCTTTTATCTCGGCTTTTTTGATTTCGGGGGCGTCCTCCTCCATGCCCGTCAGCAGACTTTTAACTGCCATAACCATGGCGGGTATAAGCTTATTATCACTATGTATTATTTTTGAAAGTTCGTCATTGTGGTAACGGAGTTTGTCCGTTTCCTTTTTCAATTCCTGTATGTTTTGCTGCAGGGATTCTGTCAGCCTGTCGCTTACCTTTTTATTGTAGGCGTGTTTTATTTCCTTGCGCCACCACACCAAAAAAGCCATACCGCAAAGTAATGTAGTTATCATCAGGATCACTGTAACCATAATGTTGCCGCTTGTATTCATGTTGGTAATCGATATGGCAAAAAGAATTAAGAACGATATAATCAATCCTATTTCATTTGAAATCTTTTCCTTTAGAAATGTCATGCCGTGTTTAAATTTCTTTATTTTGAATAACAGGCAGCAGACAAGGATATCCACAGCTTCTATTATTAAAAATAAAACAAAGTCGGTAACGTCGGACTGTCCGAAAGCGGAATATATTATAAATATAAAAGGTGAGCATAAAACTGCGCATATAAACAATAAAGAGAATGACAGGGCAAATGCTATGGTTGAGAATATCACCGTTGTATTAAGAGATTCCCTGAACATCACTTGATTGAATATTCCGATGACGAATATCATGAAAAAATAAATAAACGGCATTAAATAATCGGAAAATAATTCTGCCAAGGCGGCGACAACCATTGAAAACGGAACGGCAAACGCGACTGTCCTTTTCGTTATTTTTATGTCAAGCAGCTTTGCAAACAAGTATATTGAACAAAATACAAGCACTGTGAATTCCGTAAAATTGATGATCATAAAAATTCTCCTTATGTATAAAATAAGTGAAAGTAAACCCATGAAAAAAATATGCACAAAACAAATTTAAAAATCTCCATATTTATTGTAAGATTTTGACAACAAATAAATACAGGGGATGAGAAATCATGTGGGGCTATTTTTGGAACTTATTAAATAAATGGTTTAATTTTTAATGGTTAAAACCGTTAGAAGCAGGCTGTGTTTACAAAATAAGCACAGCTTGTTTTGTATATAAACGGTATCGGCGGACTGTCCTGCCGTTCATACCGCGCCGTTATTAAATTTCCTTTCCGCACAGCTTTTTAATCAGCTCGTAAGTACTTGCGGAGGCGTTACCTTTAGCAAAACTCCTTATACTCTTTCTCATATCCGCGAGGAATGTTTTATTATTCAACAAAAAGGTGATCATATCTGTACATTCTTTGCCCTTGATAAGGCGAACCGCCATATTTTTGGAAACGAGGAACTGAACGTTCTGTTCCTCCTGCCCCGGTATCGGCTTATATGCGGCTATCGGTAAGCCTGACGCTATCGCTTCCGAAACGGTAAGCCCGCCGGGTTTCGTCACAATCATATCCGATATATGCATATATTTTGGTATTTCTTCTGTATAGTACAACAGTTTGGTCGGCTTGGAGGGCTTCGGTTTCCGGGGCTTCTTTATAGTTTTGAGGCTGCTTTCCGTATAGTTATATTCCTCTATAAGCGCGTTTTGCAGAGCTGTCTTTGTGAGATACCTGTCAAAAGTATCGTACAGTTTGTCATTCCGTCCCGTAATTAAAATAATCTGAAAGTCTTCCTCGACTTTCACTATGCTGTGATATATTTTTAAAACATCGGTAACACCAAAGCTGCCCGCCATTATAAGTATGGTTCTTAAATCGGGATTCAGACCCTCCTCCTTAAGCGTTTCTCTGCGCGGAAAGTCATTATAAAATTCCTGCTTGATGGGTATTCCGAACGGATATATTTTTTCTCTTTCTATGCCGCGTTCAACCATGGACTCTACCATATCGTTACACGACACAATATAAGCGTTGATACCGTCATGAAAGTATGTCTGGTGCGGGGCAAAGTCCGTAAGTATAGTTACAATGGGAATGTCTATATCGCCGGATTTTTTAAGGTCGGACGCCATTTCAGACGCGAATGAGTGTATAGAAACTATCGCGTCGGGCTGAAACTGTTCTATAACCGGCATAAGCTTTTTGGAAACTTGTGTGTTTGCAAGTGAAACAGCTTTGTCCAGGGGTGTGCCTTTATCGGAGATCTTGTGCATAATGCCGTACATTTTTGGCGTTTTCGTGGCGAGATAAACATAGCCGCCTGTGACCGCCTTGTTGAGCGCGGGGCTTATCGCCTGAAAAGTATCGATAATATTGACCTCAGAGCTGCTGTCCGTACTTTCAATATAGCTTTTGAGAGCGTTTGCGGCGCTCATGTGTCCTCCGCCTGTTGACGCGGAAAGTATTAGAATTTTCATAAGCTGTTCCTCCGAAAATAATTTTCTCAAAGTCAATATAACCTGACGATTCTTCCGGGCTCCGTCCCGCCGGGTTACTTATTAAAAACCCGGCATAAGTAAAAGGCGCACGCCGTACAGGATACATTCCCGGGCTTGTCCAAGGTATATTCGGTAAGGCGACTGCCCCGTTATTCAGGGCATAAGGCGTAGTTGCACATAATACATTTATTTTTTAAATAAATCACATATCACGGTAAGCCGCGATTACTCCGCTGTCTGCCCGTGCTTTTCATAGTCGGTGATTTTTGTTATATGATTTTTATCGTCAACAAATACGACCTTTGGCGTATGCGCCTTTGCCTCCTCCGCCGCAACAGAGCAGTATGCCATGATTATTATTTTATCCCCCGCCGAAACACACCGCGCCGCCGCACCGTTCAGGCAAATCACGCCCGAACCGCGTTCACCGGCTATTGTATATGTTTCAAAGCGCTCGCCGTTGTTTATATCAACGACTTGAACTTTTTCGTATTCAAGTATTCCCGCCGCTTCAAGCAAACCGATGTCCACCGTGATGCTTCCTACATAGTTAAGCTCAGCCTGTGTTACCGTCGCCCTGTGGATCTTTGCTTTTAACATTTCGACCCGCATTTGTAAGTCCCTCCTGTAAAATCAAACGGAAAAAGAAAAGTTGTCTATAAGCCTTGTTCTGCCTATTTTCACGGCTATAGCGACAAGAACGTCATTCTCTATAGTATCAACGTCCCGCATAGAAACGGCGTCAACGACCGAAACATAGTCTATCTCCGCGAGAGGCTCGGAGCTGATGACCTCGGTAATAGCGGCGATTATATTTTTGCTGTTTCTTTCGCCGGATTCTATCAACTCCATACCTCTTTTGAGTGAGCGGCTGAGTACAAGCGCGGCTTCTCTCTCTTTTGCGTTAAGGTATATGTTTCGTGAGCTTTTCGCAAGACCGTCCGGCTCCCTCACGATAGGACAGCCGACGATTTCTATATCAAGGTTCAGATCCCTGACCATACGTCTGATTACAGCTAACTGCTGCGCGTCCTTTTGTCCGAAATATGCCCTGTCGGGATTTACCGCGTTAAAAAGCTTTAAAACGACCGTGCAGACGCCCCGAAAGTGCGTCGGTCTGCTTTTGCCGCACAGATTTTCCGTTAAAATATTCATATCGACATAGGTGCAGAAGTCCTCGCGGTACATTTCGCTTACTTCCGGCCGAAAAACAATATCCGCTCCCGTATCCTCACAAAGTCTTGCGTCGCGTTCGGGGTCGCGCGGATAACTCTCGAGATCCTCATTCGGAGCGAACTGCATCGGATTGAGAAATATGCTGACGACCGTTTTATCGTTTTGAGAAACGGAGCTTGCGATAAGACTCTGATGTCCCTCGTGAAGATACCCCATAGTCGGTACAAGTCCGACGGACAAGCCGCCGCTTTTCCATTCCTTAACAGCCTTGCGAACCTCATCTATAGTTTTAACAATTTTCATTTTTATTCTCCTTGGTTAAAAGGTATTTTGGTCAGCGGGGAACAGCCCTTTTTTGACCTCATCGTCATACGCTCTAAAAGCCTCTGTCATCTGTTCGCCGATGTTTGAATAGACTTTTACAAATTTAGGCTTTACTTTATCAAACATAGCGAGCATATCCTGATACACGAGAACCTGACCGTCACAGTCTCTGCCCGCGCCTATGCCTATAACCGGAATATTGACCGCTTCTGTTATCGCCCTGCCAAGCTCCGCGGGAACGCACTCGACGACTATTGAGAATGCTCCCGCCGCTTCAAGCGCTTTAGCGTCGTCTATAAGCTTTTGCGCCGCCTCGTTAGTCCTGCCCTGAATCTTAAATCCGCCGAAAGCATTGACGGATTGCGGCGTCAGTCCTATATGACCCATAACAGGTATAGAAGCTTTTACTATAGCGGAAATATGCCCGGCAAAATCCGAACCGCCCTCAAGCTTGACCGCTCCGGCGCGTCCCTCCTTTACAAGTCTGCCCGCGTTCACAACGGCGTCATAGACGCTTGACTGATACGACATAAACGGCATATCGGCCACGACTAAAGCGTTTTTCGCACCTCTGGCGACAGCGGCGCTGTGATGTATCATATCCTCCATAGTGACGGATATAGTGTCGTCATAGCCGAGAACGACCATTCCCAGCGAGTCGCCTACAAGTATAGCGTTGATACCCGCTTCATCAATAAGGCGTGCCGTCGTATAGTCGTATGCGGTAAGCATACTGAGCTTTTCTCCTTTTGCCTTGGCGTTTTTAAATGTAACAGCAGTATTCTTCATAACAATTCCTCCGATTCTTTCCAAAAAATTTTAAGTGAAAGTCCTTTGGCGGTTGAGTTTATCCGCCGCGCTCTGTCGGATACGAAAGACGCGTGGCGCAGCATCTGCCCCGGAAGTCCTGTTTGCGAGGCAATACAGGCTTCGGGTGTTGGTTATTATCTGTGTAATTATTATACCACATTGTTGAGCAAATGTGAATTGTTAATTTAATTGCGGAAATGTATTTATTGAGTTTGCCAAGACGCCTGCGCCCCGCCGTTTTATGCGGCATAAGGCGGGTAACGCCCGACATGGGCTTTCGCTTGTTTTCCTCCCGCAATACAAAAAAGCCGCTCGGCTGAGCGGCTTTTTGTGTTATTATTTGTTAATTTTAATTACACATATTGATTGAGGAAACATAATGATCTTTTGACCCTCGACACAGGCTTTCCCAATATTAAATACGGGAACGCCTTCAAAGCGGAACGGAGCTGTCTGCTCCCTGCCTGTCGGGTTTACGGCGATAATGAACCTGCCGCGCTTAAAGATAAACGGATATTTTCCGCTCTCTGCATAGACAACTTCAAAGTCCCCGTCGGACTGAAGATCCTCGTTTTCATGGCGCAGCCTTATTACTCTGCGAATCGTGTTGAGTATTGAGTCCTCGTCGCTCTCCTGAGCCTCTACTGTCGGAGCGTCGTCCGAGCTGTCAACGGGGAGATACAGCTTGTCGGGCGAGGCGGTCGAAAATCCGAGATTGGCGGAGCTGTCCCACTGCATTGGGGTCCTCGTACCCGTCCTGCTGAAGCCGCCCTCCTTGCTTTGCAGACCGTCTGTAAACCTCATGCCTATCTCGTCGCCGTAATATAGGAACGGGACACCCGGCATAAGAAATATAAACGAATAAGCGATTTTCGCCTCAAGTGGAGTGAACATTTTTGTCATTCTCGGCGTATCGTGATTGCAGGTTATGAAGCTGATGTAGCCCTTGCCCTTTGTACCCTTGAGGTCGTCCAGATACTCGTCAAGAAACGCGGTTATGTCGCCCTTGCCGTTTTTAGAAAATATGGCGGTGCATTCACCTGTTTTCCTGTCCATATCGCGGAAAAGCAAGCGATAACCGTTATTGTCATGGTCAAGATAAAAATCACTGTGAAAACCCGCGCCTACGGAAACCTTGGGATTACACCACTCGGAAATAATTGCCGCGTCGGGATATTCCTCATCGAGCATTTTTCTGATATTCCGCCATATTTTACACGTTTCGGGCTTATCGTCGTCCCCGTCGTTTTTGACGAGCGAATCAGCCATATCTACACGGAAGCCGTCGGCGCCCCTTGACAGCCAAAAGCGCATAACGTCCTTCATAGCCTCTACCGTAGCCTGACAGTCGGGGTGGCTCGGCGGAAGCTGCCACGCGGGGTGCGTGATCTCCGCGAAGCCGTAGTTGAGCGCGGGCTGTGAGCTGAAAAAGTTTACAAGATAATTTCCGTCGCGGTCGGTAACGCCACATACGAACTTGTATTTAGCAGGAGCGTCCCAAACGCTGTCCGTCCATATATAGCGGTTTGAGAACTCGTTTTTTTCCGGCTTTTTGCTCTTAAGAAACCATTCGTTTTGGTCTGATGTGTGCCCGGGAATAAGGTCGAGAAGGATCTTTATTCCCCTCTCGTGCGCGGCGTTGAAAAGCGCGATAAGGTCGTCGTTTGTGCCGTATCTTTCCGCGACAAGTTTATAATCTCTGACGTCATAGCCCGCGTCCATAAAGGGCGAGTCGAATACAGGGTTGAGCCATATTGCGTTGCAGCCGAGTGACTTGACGTAATCAAGCTTTGATATTATGCCCTTTATATCACCGATGCCGTCGCCGTTGCTGTCACAGAAAGTCTGCGGGTAAATCTCATAGAAAACAGCGTCCTTTAACCATTGTGGCATTATTTTGTACCTCCGTTGCAATATAATATTTTAATATATTTTACCATATTGTTCCCGCTATTACAAGAAATAACAGTCATAAATCAAATAGTTTACTTCAGCGGAGCTGCCGCCCGAAACGTAAAAAGTCGTTGACTTAGTTAAAATGATGTGTTATACTCGACTTGTAAAAGTCAATATTTTCAAGCGGAACTGAGGGAAGTCCGGTGAGAATCCGGCGCAACCGCCATTACCGTATATTCCGGCAGACTGCCGGAATCAAGTCGGGTCGCTCGCCGCTTGATATGCCGTATTGTGATACTTTCGGGCTTGTGGGAGAGTACAGAGTGCAAAAGCGAGGTTTGACCCCGCCTGTTCATGCTGTGCCGATTTGCGTTTTGCCGATCGGCTTTATTTGTTTCCCTGTTATCCCGAAAATATATAAAATTATAAAATAATCGGTAACAGGGAATAGACATTTTCTTACTGATTGTTTTAAGAAGGAAAATGTTAAAATGAAAGAAAAGAAAAAAGCGGGGAAAATTTTATGTTCGTTACTCGCGGCGGCGGTCGCGGCGGGCACATTGAGCGTCAGCGCGTTTGCGGCGGACGCAAAGGAGATGCGGATCACTCTGAGAATAGAGGGGATAAAGGATAATCTCTACTACAATACCGCCGTTGTTCCGTACAGCGCCGAAAATCTTACGGTTCAGGACGCGCTTATGTATTTTGACGGGCAGAGTGACGATATAACGATAACGGGCGTCGAAAATTCATGGATAACGGCGGTCAACGATGAAACACAGGGAACGTTCGGGGGCTGGGACGGCTGGCTGTATATGGTAAACGGTGTTTCACCGAACGATACCGTCAGCGGATACAACCTTTCCGACGGCGACAGCATAGTCCTCTATTACGGCGATCCATACGGCGCGGGAATGCAGTATCCCGCTGTCGACAGGTCGAGAATATCCGAGGGTGTACTCACGTTTACAAGCGAGGATACTGTTTACGATTCCGACTATAACCCGACGACGGTTGTGAATCCCGTAGCCGATATGACGGTAACATGGAGCTTTGACGGAGGTACGGCCGATTATATAACAGATGAGAACGGCTCTGTCAGGATTGATGATAAGTACCTGACAGCGGGCAGCCACGGTGTTTCAGTGAATAAAACAAGTGATGAGGGTATACCGCTTGTGCTTCGCCTTGAACCCGGTTATTCGGTAGAGCTGACAGCATCTGATTTGCCCGGGAACTCATCAAGTGAAGAACCCTCAAGTCAGCCCGATAGCGTGGAACCCTCAAGTCAGCCCGAAAGCGTGGAACCCTCAAGTCAGCCCGAAAGCGTGGAGCAATCAGCTCCGACGGACAGTAAGCCCGACGCTGTTGAGCCGAACAGCCCAAATGACGGCAAAACGGTCGCGACGGGAGATTCCGAAAAAGCGGCAGTCGCCGTGATATTTTTCACGTCGGCGTTATTCGCCGCGGCTCTTGCTTTAGGAAAGAAGAAAAATGAGGAATAATAAAGCGGGGAGATTTCTGTCGATAACACTTCTTGCGGTTATGTTGGCGGGATTTATACTTCCCGCCGATTTTCACATTACCGCAAAAGCCGAAGCATATAACGCCGAGGCTGTAATTGACGATATATTATTGTGGAAAAATAACGGATCTGTACAGTCGCTGATTGACGATATAAGCGCTGATATGGGACAAAGCGTTGCCGACTGGTACGCGATCTCCCTGTCGCGCTATAAATATAAGCCGGACTTCTCAAGCTGCAAAAGATCCCTTGATGTTTTTACCTCGTCCGCGAAGAACCTGAACGCCGTGGATAAGCAGAGAATAGCAATAGCGTATACTGCCATGGGTTATGATTCTCCCTGTATCAATACCGCGCTGAACGGCACGATAGGCAGGCTCGGGGTGATGAGCTGCATATACGGACTGATAATGCTCGACTGCGGTTCATATTACGGCGGCATGACGCGTGACGAGATAATAAATGAGATTTTGTCGCTGCAGTTATCCGACGGCGGCTGGGGGCTGGCGCAAGGTTCCGACGTCGATATTACAGCCGCGGCTATACAGTCTTTAGCAAGATATTATAAGTACGGCGACGTTAAATCCGCGGTGGACAGGGCTATTGAGTATCTCTCGCAAAGACAGCAGACGAGCGGCGCGTTTAAAAGCTACGGTGAGGAAACTGCCGAAAGCACGGCGCAGGTACTTCTCGCGCTGAATACTATGAAAATAAATTATAAATCGGACGGACGGTTCATAAAAAACGGAAATACGGTGTATGACGGACTTATGAGGTTCCGCAATAGCGACGGGAGCTTTTCTCATACGCTTGACGGCGCTGAGAATGAACTCGCTACGGTTCAAGCTCTTTATTCGCTAATATCCCTGTGGAGATACGAAAGAGGAAAGCCGCCTTTTTTCGAGTTTGTAAGCAACAATATAGAACGTGAGGTTAGCGGGAGTGCCACAGGCAGACCGTCGCCGGGC
>CAYLOD010000009.1:0-5377 GCA_964385235.1 uncultured Clostridium sp. | reverse complement strand
CCGATACATCAGAGCAAAGTGTTTATAGTCAGGCAAGCCGAGATAAAGAATTTCCCGCACAGCAAAATATAACATCGTCAAAGCCTCACAGCGCGCCGTCAGGCTCAAGCACATCGGAAAATTCGTCAAAAGCGTTATCAAAGGCGGCAGATGACGGCTCAGTGTCGGGCGTTTCGTCAGAAGCGCCGTCGGAAAATACCTCGTCAGACGGGAGCGGGGGAAAATCACAATCTGTTTCAATCCTTTCCGATGGCGGCGTCAAGGACGAAGCAAATTCCGGGAGCGGCGTGAATGATAATAGCGGCGATACAGACTATAAGCCGGTCATTATACTTTGTGTTTCGGTAATATTTATAGCGGCTCTGACAGTTCTCATTATAAAAAGGAAGATCAACAGAAAAAATCTTGTCCTGCTCGCCGTACTGTTCGCCGCTGTCATTTTCGCGGCTCTCACTGTAAGGATTGAAACAGCGGAACAGTATTACGGAGAAACCTCAAGCGTCAGCAAAGCCGAAAGCGCTTCGGTTGTTATGTCAATATCTTGCAAAGAAGCGGTCGGGAAGGTCAATAACGACAAGATACCGTCAGACGGAGTTATTCTCAGCGATACGGAGATTTCGATAGAGGACGGCGAAACTGTCTTTGATGTTTTGCTGGACGCGGCGAAGAAAAACCATATACAGCTTGACTATGAGGGAAGCGGCGATAACGAATTCGGAACTGTTTACATAAAGGGTATAAACTTTCTGTATGAGTTTGACTGCGGGGAACTTTCGGGCTGGATATACAGGGTGAACGGCGAAACGCCAAGTGTGGGCTGTTCGGCCTGTGAACTTGAGGACGGCGACGTTGTGGAGTGGGTATACACGACGGCGCTCGGAAAGGATACGACAGAATGAGGCTATTTTCGGAATATAATCCAATATCGGTTTTTGTTTATTTCTCGTCGATTGTGGTAACAGCTATGTTTGTCCAGAATCCGATAATCGAGCTTATCTCTCTTGCCGGAGCGGTTATGTTCTGCATATCTGTCTTTCGGAAGATACGGTTAAAAACTGTTTGCGTTTGGATAATGATTTTTATATTGATAACACTGGTAAACCCGATATTTTCCCGAAACGGAGAAACCGTTTTGTTTTTCATTAACGGCAGAGCGGTAACGCTTGAGGCTCTTGTGTACGGTGCGGATAACGCTTTGATGATACTGTCTGTCATGATTTGGTTTCTTTCCTTTTCGGAGATAATGACCTCAGACAGGATTATGTATATTTTCGGGCGGTTCAGCCCCCGCCTCGGTCTGTTCGTTTCAATGTCCCTGAGGTTTATCCCGCTGTACAGACGCAGGGCGTCTGAAATAAACAACACACAGAAAGCCATGGGCGTTTATAACAGTGATACTGTTATTGACGATATAAAGGGCGGCATAAAAGTCATGTCGTCGCTCATAACATGGTCGCTTGAAACCTCGGTCGATACTGCGGATTCATTTCGGGCAAGAGGCGGCGAACTGCGCGGGCGGAGCAGCTTTTCATTATTTAAATTCAGAAAGGCTGACGCTGTACTTATCGCTGTGTCTGTTATATTGTTCGGTTTTATGTTCGTCGTTCAGGGCATGGGGGAACTGTCTGTCGATTTTTACGCGTCGGGTACTCTTGCCGAAAAGCTGAGCGTCGGTTCTTTGACATACGCGGCTTACGGGACATATTTTGTTCTCGCGATTATGCCGTTTGTCCTTGAAAAGGGCTTTGCTGAGAGATTTTAAAGGGATTTTAAATAAAAAAAGCTGCCGAGTTTCGGTATATTGACACTTTGTTTGACAATATTCGGCGGCGGAGGTATAATATCAATAAATTTTTTGTTTTCAAAATAGGAGCGTTATAATGTCAAGACTTGAAAATTCGCCCTGCGAACCTAAAAATATGAGTCCGCTCACCCTTGCTTTTTTGGGAGACGGCGTATATGACCTTTTTGTGCGCGAAAGGCTTGTCTGCAAGGCGAATAAACCCGTAAAAAAGCTCAACGAGCAAAAGGTTGCCATTGTGCGCTGCTCCTCTCAGGCAAGACTTGCCGAAAGGCTTCTCCCGCGCCTCACCGATGAGGAAAAAGACATATTGAAGCGGGGCAGAAACGCTCATACACAGCACGTCCCCAAAAACGCGACTTCCGCCGACTATCATTCCGCGACCGCGTTTGAAGCGCTCCTCGGTTATTTATATCTTTCGGGGAGGATCGAGCGCATAAGAGAGCTTCTGTGTGACGATGCTCAGGATCAATCTGAATAAATATTTTCTTAGCGCCGTCTGCGTTCTCTCCGTATGAATGAGCGCCATGACCGCCCCGTATCACTTATATTTTTACTCAGTTGTAACTTAGTAAGATGCCCCCGGCATGGAGGGACACAGAAGTGCGGTACGGGGCCCGGCGGTACGGGGCCCGGCGGTACGGGGCCCGACGGGACGGAGCCAAACATGACAAGACCCTTATTGAAGGGCTGCCCTTATTACTGCGGGCAGCCCTTGTTTATTTTACTTTTTCTTTTTTACATCACATTTATCGAAACTAGGGTTGAAAGCATAGAAGTTCTTGCTGTCAAGCTTATCCGTCGCGATCCTCAGACCCTCGCCGAAGCGCTGATAGTGGACTATTTCCCTTTCTCGCAAAAAGCGTATGGGATCTATAACGTCGGGGTCGTCACAGAAGCGCAGGATATTGTCGTAGGTTGTGCGCGCCTTTTGTTCCGCCGCCATATCCTCGTGAATGTCCGTTATCGTGTCGCCCTTGACCTGCATTGAGGCGGCTGTATAAGGCATACCTGAGGCGGCTTGCGGGTAAACGCCCGTAGTATGGTCAACGAAATAATCGGTGAAGCCCGCTTTTTCTATTTGTTCGGGCGTCAGATTCCTCGTGAGCTGATAGACTATCGCGCCTATCATCTCGAGATGGGCTAATTCCTCCGTACCTATATCAGTTAAAATAGCCTTCAGCTCAGGATAAGGCATTGAAAACCTCTGACTGAGATAACGCAGTGACGCGCCGAGTTCTCCGTCGGGACCTCCGTACTGTGAAAGGATATACTTTTTAGCTGTATAAAAATATGTCCAAGTCGCAAGCGGTTCTGTAAAATATTATTTTTTCAATAAAGGATTTGAGCAAACGGTTTTTTTCCTCCTCCGGCGTTGACGCGGATCTTAAAACGGGTATAATTGCAAGGCTTTTATCGTTCAGCTTTCTGCGTTCGGCGTCGGGGTCTTTGGCGGGCTTTTCATCTGATTCACCCTCAAGTGAAGCTATCCTGCTGTCTATTTCGGAACGCTTTATCCTGAACTCGTCAAGGGTATACAAGCCGTTTTCATATGCGTCCTTTACGCGTTCCAGCCGTTTGCGCTCACGGGCTATCATATCGGCGACGCCTTGAGAGCCGCTGACCATGCGCGGCTTTAATTTAAGTTTAAAAATATCGGCTATATCCGAACATTCAATCGACTCAATCAGCATTTTATTTATTTTTTTTATTGTTATGCTGTGGGATACTCCGCATTTTCCATGTGCATAGGCGTGGCATTGTAATGACGAATGCTTTGCCGACATACATAGTGTAGAGCCGCAGCTGCCGCACCTCACAAGTCCCTGAAGCATAAACGGCGTGGCGGGGGAGCCGCTGCGCATATACTTGACCTTGGGGGATTCTGACAGCTTTTTTTGAACTGCCTGCCATGTCGTCATGCCGATAATTGCCTCGTGCCGTCCGTCCGCTGTCATTGTGCCTGAGCCGTCGGGGGTCCATCGCAGTTTCCCGATATATACCGGGTTTTTCAATATGTATTCAACAGTCCTGTTTTCAAAGAGATTTCCGCGTCTTGTGCGAAGTCCCCTGTCATTCAGTTTGGCGGCGATAGCTTTCATGCCCGTGCCGCTCAAAAAATCATTGAAGATTTCCTGTACAACAGGCGCTGTTTCCGTGTTCGGTACATACATTCCGTTTTTAATATCGTAACCGAATGACGGAATTGTAATAGCTTCCCCGCGGCTGATCTTCTCGTTCATGCCTCGCTTTACTTCCTCCGCGAGATTTATCGAGTAATATTCGTCCATTGCCTCTATCATCGCTTCTATAAGTATGGACATTTTATCGTCGCCGATATTTTCGGAGATGGATATAACATCTATCCCGCATTGTTTGCGGAGCATGGACTTGTAAACTATGCTGTCCTCCCGGTTTCGCGCGAAACGGCTGAATTTCCATAGCAGTATCGCGTCAAAGGGCTTGGGCTTTTGCTTTGCGACGCCTATCATTCTGTTAAATTCCGGGCGTTTTTCGGTGTGTCTGCCCGACAGCCCCTCGTCGGCAAAAATATATTCCCGCGGGAGAATATATCCGTTGCGCCGCGCGTAGTCCCGAATCTTTTCAAGCTGGGAGGCGGGCGAATATTCGATCTGGTCATCGGTGGATACCCGTATATATGCGGCTGCTGTTTTCAATCAATATCACTCCTGTCTCCTTATAATCTATGACGCGGAATATCTGTACTTTCATAAGTATCGGGAAGGAGCGTCGATTTTTATGTCCGTAAAATAAAAAAACGCCGTACAATATCGGCATTAAGTCCGATATTGCGCGGTTTTGCATCGTGTTCAGGTATTCTCCGATTTTCCTGTAACCAAGTCATTGAATATCTCTGCCGCACTGTCACTTTTATCCGAAACAATTACAAGCACATACGGTTCACAGTATTCTATCTTGCTTTCGTTAAGCTTTTTGCTTTCCTGAGGGTTAAAATCCTTCAGGTTTGCGTTGCTGAAGCTGAGATGACTTTTAATAGCATCTTCAACCTTGGAATATTCGTCACTGTTTGTCAGCTTAAAGCAGGATATTTCAGAGAAAGATTCATCTTTGTTTGAAACATAAACAGTTGCGTCCGAAATCAAGCTTTCATCTATATCATAATATTTTGAAATATTATTGGGACTTACCCTCGACAGCGACGTATCGTCAAGCTTGTCTACTATATAGTAAACAAGTTCATCGGTAGTAAAATTCTTTTGCGGTTCGTTATTCGGGGAGGATACACCAAACCCCATTCTTACAAGTATAATTACAATAACAGAAGTGACGGAAATAACGGCTAAAAGAAAAATAACGGAAAATAAAATTTTCCTTTTATTTATTACAGCCATGAGATTCACCGTCCCTATATATGTGCACACTATTATGTACATAGTATACACGCTTTAAACTGCTTTTTCAATTACAAGTTTGTAACTGCTGTTTTCAAGCCTTTTTAAGCCTTTTTAAGCCTTTTCAAGCCTTTTCAAGCCTTTTAAAAAAGAGCTTGGCGAAAATTTTAAATTGACTTCTTTAATGGTTTACAGCCTTAAC
>CAYLOD010000008.1:20991-36219 GCA_964385235.1 uncultured Clostridium sp. | reverse complement strand
GGCCGGTGTGTTTATGGAAAATTTTTTCGTAATAAAGCGGGTTTTGTGAGTAAAGAGTGGCTGCCGGATTTCGCTAATTTCCGCAGAAACGGCTATGATTTTGACGCGCGGTATGACGATGAACTGGCCTCATGCAAAGATAAGGGCGTGTTTGATACGATTGCACTGCGCGGCGCGGTCCTGTCAAAAGAATTGAAAGACCTTTGCAATTATCGGAAAGGCGGTAACAAGGGGTTTGATACGGTGATAACCCGGCTTCAGATGCAGACGTATGTTACCATATCTGATTTTGTGTATATGAAGGATAAATTCGGACAGACCTATGGCTGGGGTGTGGCTCAGTATTCCACGCCGGAAGCGTTATTCGGGTATGACTTTGTGACAAGCGCTTATGCGAGTGAACCTGAAGAATCAAGAGCAAAGATCATTACACATTTAAATAAGGTTCTGCCTGATGTTCCGATGCAACAGATTGAGAAATTCATTAAGTGAAAGTTTTTTGATATAACGGAAGAAGAAAAATCGGACCCGGGGCTTCATTAGATTTCCGGGAAGTGCATACCGAAAGCGTGCGCGCCATGCAGCAGGTCATTTTCTCCGCTATGTCGGATAACATGGAACTGTTCAGTCGGTTTCAGGATAATCCGTCTTTTAAAAAGTGGCTTTTTGCTCCGGTGTTCAACCTGACTTAAAATCGGGAAGGAAAACCATATATAATGATGGTCTGACGAAAAAGTAACAACATACGATTTACTTCCGCTGAAACGTTAATGCTATACCCGGTATTTTGAGAAAATGTCTTATACGGAATTTTTTGAAAAGCGCAGAAAATCCATGGCAAACATTTTGAAGCAAGCATACTTGAAACTATGTGAGCAAACTCTTAAGCATACCCATACCTTTTTAAGGTTTGCCGGTCTCCGGGACAGGGGGTGTCGCAGAGATTTGCTGAAAACAAAATTAAATCATTGTAAAATGAGAGCTGTTATGATATTATTATAATGTCATATTATGGCTCTCATTTTTATTGATTACAATTATTGAAAAAGTGTATCAGGAATTATGTGAGAAAAGCTGTTTATTATAACTATTATATGCGTATTTCTGTTTTCACAAAAATATTTTCAGAAAGGTCGTAATAACTTATGTCAGAGATAGTACGGGAGAAAATTTCCGACAGTGTGTCCTTTAATTTTGTTTCCGACAGCCGCTTTAAAACGAGTCGTATAACGGCGTCGCTTTTTTTGCCGATTTCCGCCGAAACAGTTTCCGCAAACGCGCTTGCCGCGAGCCTCATAACGCGCTCCTGCAAAAAATATCCCGACTTTACTTCACTCGCGAGACGGCTTGACGAGCTTTACGGAGCAGCCCTGTACTCAAGCGTCAGAAAACTCGGAGAGATTCATGCCCTAACATTTACCGCGGCGGGTATTGACGATAAATACGCGCTCGATGATATGAAGATTTCAGCTGAGCTTACCGAGCTTCTCTGTTGTGTGCTCTTTGATCCGAACGTGGAGAACGGTGCTTTTATCGAGTCGGAACTTTCGGGAGAACGCAGGCAAATAATAGATGAGATCGACGCCGAATTTAACGATAAGCGCCTTTATGCCGTAAAGCGCTGTATTGAAGTAATGTGCGAAAACGAGCCGTTCTCCGTCAACCGTATCGGAACCAAGGAAAAGCTGTCGGAACTCTCAGGCGAGGACGTGTACAAGGCGTGGCAGAATGCCTTAAAATCAGCGAAGGTAGAACTCTATATGCTGGGAGATACAGATCCCTCAAACGCGTTAAACGGATTTAAATCGGCGTTTGACGGTAAGAGAAAGTCTGTAGGGCTTTCTACTGCAATAGTTAAAAGTGCCGACGCTGTCAAGCGTCTGACCGAACATCAGGATGTAACTCAATCAAAGCTCGTTATGGGCTTCAGAACACCATATGCCGAGCCTTATACAGATACATCTGCCGCGACGCTGATGTGTGCGGTTCTCGGCGGTACTCCGAGCAGCAAGCTGTTTACAAATGTCCGTGAAAAGATGAGCCTTTGCTATTACTGCGCGGCGCGCTATGATCCCAACAAGGGCATAATACTCATAGACAGCGGTGTTGAAACCGAAAATATTGAAAAGACAGAGAATGCCGTTCTTGAGCAGCTTAAAGCAATGCAGGCGGGAGATATAACCGATGAGGAGATCGACGCCGCAAAGCTCGCCCTAAGGAACAAATATATAACGTGCCTTGACAGTCTTTCCGCGATGGAGAGCTTCTATCTGTCACAAACCTTTAACCGCAGAACGCTGTCTCCAAATCAGACAGCGGAGGAGATCTTAGCCGTCACCAAGGAGCAGATAGTTGAGGCTGCCAATTCAGTATCTCTTGATACCGTTTACGTTTTGACAGGCAAGGAATAATATAGCTTTTTGTGACGAAAGGAGATTTTGATTTTATGGAAATAAAAGAAATTGCAAGCGAAAAACTCCGGGATAAATATTATAAAATAAACCATGATTCAGGGCTTACGATATATGTAGCGCCCAAGGAGGGATACAAGTCCTCTTACGCGATATTCGGCACACACTTCGGCTCTGTCAATTCTGATTTTGTGACTAACGGCAAGGAGGTTAAAGTCCCCGATGGAATCGCTCACTATCTTGAGCATAAGCTGTTTGAGAGCGAGGACGGCGACGCCTTCACAAAGTACGCAAAGACGGGGGCGAACGCGAACGCTTTCACCTCGTTTAACACGACGTGTTATCTCTTTTCATGTACCGAGAACTTTGACGAGAGCCTGAGAATACTTCTCAAATTTGTGCGTGACCCATATTTTACAGAAGAAACAGTCGCTAAGGAGCAGGGGATCATAGGTCAGGAAATCAAGATGTATGACGACAGCCCCGACTGGCGTGTTATGATAAACCTTTTGGACGCAATGTTCCAAAAGCACCCTGTAAGAAAGGATATAGCGGGAACTGTGGAGTCAATAGCCCAAATTACTCCGGAACTTCTCTATACCTGCTACAATGCCTATTATAACCTTAATAACATGGTTCTTGCCGTCGCGGGTAATGTTACGCCCGAACAGATTACAGCCATAGCAGATGAGATACTGACTGAGAAGGATAAGCCGCTCGATACGCAATCTGTCTTTCCGCGGGAGCCATACGAGGTCGGAAAGAAACTTGTGGAGCAGAAGCTCTCTGTCGCGGTTCCGCTGTTCCAGCTCGGCTTTAAGGAAGATGCGGGCGACGGGAGATTAACCTCGAAGGAGCTTGCGGAAACAGATATACTTCTTTCGGCGTTTGCGGGTGAGGCCTCTCCGCTTTACAAGAGGCTTCTTGATGAGGAACTTATCAACCAGTCGTTCGGCTTTGAATATTTTGAAGAAACGGGCTATCGTGCCGTCATATTTTCAGCGGAAACCCGCGACCCGGAAAAAACTGCAAAAATAATAAAAGACGCTGCACGTGAGCTTCATAAAACAGGAATTTCAGAGATTGAGTTTAACAGGGCAAAGCGTTCAATATACGGCAAAAATGTCGCCGCGCTGAACAGTCCCGAAAATATCGCGACTGTCATGGCTTCATTCGATTTCGCGGGCAGAGAGATTTATGATTATATTGACGCGGCAGCCTCCGTTACTCTCGACGCTGTCAACGAAAGGCTCAAGTCACAGCTTGACGCTGATAATACGACTCTTTCAATAGTCAGATAGGAAGTGAAAGTGATTATATGTCAGAGTTTAATGTTTCATTTCCTCATTTGGGTATTAACCTTAAAATAAACAACGTTGCCTTTTCGATCGGCGACTACCATATATATTGGTACGGGATTATAATCGGCATAGGTTTTATTTTGGCGTTTATTTATGCGCTGTCTAACCTGAAACGATATAAAATACCGGGCGATAAATTCCTCGACTGTGTTATTGTCGGTCTTATAACCGCAATAATAGGCGCGAGACTGTATTATGTTATTTTCTCATGGGATTTTTACAGTCAGAACCCGTCAAAAATATTCGCTATACATGATGGGGGTCTCGCTATATACGGAGGAATAATAGGCGCGCTGCTCGGCGGCTGCATAACGGCGAAGATCGTCAAGCTGAATATTCCGTCGGTACTTGATATTGCCGCTCTCGGCTTCCTGATAGGGCAGGGAATAGGCCGTTGGGGAAATTTCGTCAATCAGGAGGCATTCGGAACACAGACAGATCTGCCGTGGGGAATGATGAGCGAAAACACAGGAAATGTCACGGTTCACCCTTGTTTTTTGTATGAGTCGCTTTGGTGCATTTTAGGATTTGTCCTGCTGCACTTTTTCAGCAGAAAATTCAGAAAATATAACGGGCAGGTTTTTCTGCTGTACCTCGTGTGGTACGGCGCGGAGAGAATGATCGTTGAGGGATTGAGAACGGACAGCCTTTATACGCCGTTCCTTAATCTCCGGGTGTCACAGGTGCTTTCCGCTGCTGTCGTGATAGCAGGCGTTGTGCTGCTGATAGTATTCAGAAAGAAAAATACTCTATCCGAAGAAAGCGATGAAGAAAACGCTAAGGAAAAAATATTAACGAAAGATTAATTAAGAGGTGTTTTTATGGCTAAGATAATCAGTGGCAAAATCGTTTCACAGAATGTCCGTGATGGCGTGAAACGCGAGGCGGAGGCTCTTAAATCCGAAAGCGGTATTGTCCCGGGTCTTGCTGTCGTAATAGTCGGCAGCGATCCCGCGTCAAGAGTTTATGTAAATAACAAGAAAAAGGCTTGTGCCGAGGTCGGGTTTAAATCCGAGGAATACGCCCTCCCCGAAAAAACTACGCAGGAGGAGCTGCTCGCGCTTGTCAAAAAGCTGAATACCGCTTCGGAGATAAACGGCATACTCGTTCAGCTCCCGCTGCCCGGGCATCTTGATGAAAAGGCTGTTATCGAGGCAATAAGTCCCGAAAAGGATGTAGACGCGTTCCACGCCTCAAATGTCGGTAAAATAATGATAGGTGATTATCATTTTCTCCCGTGTACTCCCGCAGGGGTTATGGAGCTGATACATTCCGAAAATATAGAGATATGCGGAAAAAATTGTGTGGTTATCGGCAGAAGCAATATAGTTGGCAAACCTATGGCGATGCTACTGCTGCATGAAAACGGAACAGTCACGATAACCCACAGCAAAACGAAAAATTTATCAGAGATTACCGGGAACGCGGATATACTTGTTGCCGCCGTCGGCAAACCGAAGTTTGTCACAGGCGATATGGTCAAGGAGGGCGCTGTAGTTATAGACGTCGGCATGAACAGAGATGAAAACGGCAGGCTGTGCGGCGACGTAGACTTTGCCGATGTTGAGCCGAAGGCATCGTATATAACCCCGGTTCCCGGCGGAGTAGGGCCTATGACGATCGCTATGTTAATGAAAAATACACTTATGGCGGCGAAAATACAAAACGGCATTATTTAAAGGGTGTCGGTCAATGGAAAACAAGGATTTATATGAGTTTTCACCCGAAAGCCTGAGAAAGCTCCAGCTCAGGGAGCTTGATACGCTTGTTTATTTTAAGAACTTTTGCGAAATGAATAAGCTCACGTTTTTCATGTGCGGAGGCGGCTGTATAGGCGCGCTGAGGAACAAAGGCTTTATCCCGTGGGATGATGATATTGATATTCTCATGCCACGTGACGATTATGAGCGTCTGTACAGACTTTGGAAAAATGACGAACATGAGCGGTTCAAGCTGCTGAGAACAGATGACAACGTTTTTACAGGCAACCTGTTTATAACTGTAGTTGATGTCGCAACGACCTGTGTTAAGGCTAATCAGGCGCATCTTGACATACCGTTCGGGATAATGATGGACGTATTCCCTCTTGACGGCTGCCCGAGCGGAAGATTTAAACGAAAGCTTCAGAAAATCAACGCAATGATTTATTCGCTCTTTTTGGCGCAGATTGTTCCCGAAAAGCACGGCGGTTTAATGGCTTTCGGCAGCAGGGTTCTCCTGTCGGTTTTCAGATCTCCGAAAATCCGTGAAAAAATATGGCGCGGCGCAGAAAGACGAATGACTAAGTATAAAATCTCCGACTGCGAATATATCACAGAGCTTTGCGAGGGCGTTTATTCCATGCAGAACGAATATCCCAAGGAGCTTTTTGCGAGCGCTGTTTACAAGGAATTTGAGGGTATCATGGTTCCTGTTCCCATAGGATATGATAAATATCTTACAATGGCTTTCGGCGATTATATGCGGCTTCCGCCGGAGGAGGAGCGAAAGCCCCACCACGATATACTTGTTATAGATACCGAGAAAAGCTATAAGGAAGTATTAAAAAATACCGATTAGCCTACATACTGGAGTTGATAAAATGGTTTTCGCGGCAATAGTAGCGGGAGGAATTGGCTCAAGAATGAATATTTCGTCTGTGCCAAAGCAGTTCCTGCCGCTCGCGGGCAAGCCGATAATAATTCACACGCTGGAAAAATTCCTTTCCTCAAAAAAGCTCGACTATATTTATATCGGCGTTCATCAAAGCTGGATTTCACATATGAAAGATTTGCTTGATGAATACAGTATTCGCGACCGGCGAATCAGAATATCAAGCGGCGGTAAAGACAGAAACTCTACTATTTTCAATATTATTTTTGATATAGAAAAAGAATTCGGTGAGAGCGACGAGCATGTTATAGTTACCCACGATTCGGTTCGCCCGTTCGTAACGCTTAAAATGATAGAGAAAAATATTGAAGCCGCTCTGAAGTACGGAGCCTGCGGTACCGTGATTCCGGCCGTTGATACAATAGTAGTATCTGTTGACGGAAAAAATATCACCGACATACCGGACAGAAGCTGTATATATCAGTCACAGACTCCTCAGAGCTTTAATATCAGCCTGTTAAAGAAACTGTACAGCGGGCTTACCGAGGAGGAAAAGGAGAGTCTCACAGACGCCTGTAAAATTTGTTTTTTTAGTGGCGCTCATGTAGAACTGATTCGCGGCGACGTTTCTAATATGAAAATAACAACCGTCAGCGATTACAGAATCGCTGACGCCGTCGCGAAAGAAAAATGTGATGACAGCTTTCCCGGTCAGCCTAATAATTAAAAATATTAACGGAGGGAAAAATAATGCGGGTTCCGTTTTCACCGCCCGATATAGGTGAGGAAGAAATAAGCGAGGTCATAGATACACTTCGCAGCGGTTGGATAACGACCGGACCGAAAACAAAACGCTTTGAGAGCGAGATAGCTTCATTTTGCGGAACGTCAAGGGCTGTATGTCTTAATTCAGCGACGTCCTGCCTTGAAATGACATTAAGGATACTCGGTATAGGCAGCGGCGACGAAGTTATTGTTCCCGCATACACATATACCGCTTCGGCGAGCGTGGTTTGTCATACAGGCGCGAAGCCTGTTTTAGCGGATTGTGCAAAGGGCAGTTTTCATCTCGCGCCCGAGGCTGTGTTGAGCGCTGTAACCGAAAGGACAAAAGCTGTCATTCCTGTCGATATAGGCGGCGTAATGTGCGATTATGATAAGCTCTTTGATGCTGTGGAATCAAAGAGATCTCTTTTTCAGCCAAAAAACGAAATACAGAAAAATTTCGGGCGAATAATCGTACTTGCTGATGCCGCGCACTCTTTCGGCGCGGAATATAAGTCAAAAAGGAGCGGTCAGGCGGCTGACTTTACCTCGTTTTCCTTTCACGCGGTAAAAAACCTGACAACAGCCGAGGGCGGAGCCGTTACATGGCGTGACAGAGATTTCATAGACAATGATGAGATTTATAAAAAATATATGCTCCTTTCACTGCACGGACAGGATAAGGACGCACTCGCAAAGACAAAGGCGGGCGATTGGGAATATGATATTGTCGCGCCTCTTTATAAATGCAACATGACAGACATAACAGCGTCAATAGGTCTTGCACAGCTAAGGCGTTACGGCGATATGCTTAAAAGACGAAAGGAAATTATCGAATATTATAATTCACGGCTTCAAGAACTCGGAATTGACTGTATGTGTCATTTCGGTAATGATTTCAAGTCAAGCGGACATCTGTTTATTTCCCGTATATCGGGATATGACTCCGACCGGCGCGACAATGTCATATCTAAAATGGCAGAAATGGGCGCTGCGGCAAACGTTCATTATAAACCGCTGCCTATGCTCACCGCTTACAAGAATCTTGGATATAATATAAACGACTTTCCCAATGCGTATGAGCTTTTCAAAAATGAGATAACACTTCCGCTTTTTTCTAAAATGACTGACGAACAGGCGGAATATGTAGTGTATTGCTTGAAAAAAATCATTAATTAAAAGTGTTTATTACAGGAAATATGTCCGCGCCTTAGAAAACGGGACATAGTACCGGTTACTCACGCGGCTTACGCCGCGCGTAACGCGTTGAACGGAGTTCTCGGAAATGGCAGAAATGTATTCATTTATGCTGTGGTTCTTAAAAGATTTCATTTTAAGGCGCAAAGCCGCGCGGTGAATTCATGTATTCGGTCGCCAAACCCGGTTATGCTCGGTATGCGGCTGTTTTATCGTAATGGTACTGTCTTTGGGAGATTAACGCGTTTTGATATATTTTGATATATAAACTTATTTTGGAGGAGTAATATTGCCTGATAACAGAGAAATGATTGAAAAGCGAAGGACCTTCGCGATAATATCTCACCCCGACGCCGGTAAAACCACACTTACAGAAAAGCTGCTGCTGTACAGCGGAGCGATTCAGCTCGCGGGTTCTGTCAAGGGAAAAAAGACGGATAAGCACGCCGTTTCCGACTGGATGGAGATCGAAAAGCAAAGGGGTATTTCCGTTACATCATCTGTTATGCAGTTTGAATATAACGGCTGCTGCATAAATATTATCGACACTCCGGGACACCAGGACTTTTCAGAGGATACCTATAGGACGCTTATGGCGGCTGATTCCGCAGTTATGGTCATTGATGCCTCAAAAGGCGTTGAAAACCAAACGAAAAAGCTCTTTAAAGTTTGTCTGCTGCGTGACATTCCCATATTTACGTTTATAAATAAGATGGACAGAGAGGCAAAAAGTCCGTATGATCTGCTTGAGGATATAGAGAATGTTCTCGGAATAAAAACCTGTCCCATAAATTGGCCTATAGGCTGCGGCAGGGAATTTAAGGGTGTTTACGACCGCAAGAAAAATGAGATACTCGCCTTTACCGCGAACAACGGTCAGCGGGAGGTTGAAACGGATGCGCTGAGCATAAACGATCCCGACCTGGATAAAAAAATCGGAGACGACCTCGCGCAAACGCTCCGTGACGATATAGAACTTCTTGACGGGGCGGGAGATGAGCTGAACCTTGATGATGTACGCCACGGCAGGCTTACTCCCGTATTTTTCGGTTCAGCATTGACAAATTTCGGTGTGGAGCCTTTTCTTGAGGAATTTATAAATATGACTACTCCTCCGCTGCCGAGAAAAACAGTCGATGGCGAAGTTGACCCGTTTGATGAGCGATTCTCGGCCTTTGTATTTAAGATTCAGGCGAATATGAACAAGGCGCACCGCGACAGAATAGCTTTTATGCGTATCTGCTCCGGGAGATACGACAAGTCTATGGAGGTCTACCATGTACAGGGCGGCAAAAAGCTCCGCCTTTCTCAGCCGCAGCAATTAATGGCTCAGGAGAGAGAGGTCATCGACGAGGCGTATGCGGGTGATATTATCGGCGTTTTCGACCCCGGCATTTTTTCTATCGGCGACACTGTATGCTCTCCAAACGCAAGGTTTGAGTTTGAGGGAATACCGACGTTTGCGCCTGAGCATTTTAACAAGGTCCGCCTCAAGGACACAATGAAGCGCAAACAGTTTGTCAAGGGAATAACACAGATAGCACAGGAGGGTGCGATTCAGATTTTCCGTGAGCTTGACGCCGGAATGGAGGAGGTAATTGTCGGCGTTGTCGGCGTACTTCAATTTGACGTCCTTGAATACAGACTGAAAAACGAATACGGTGTTGAAATAATCATGGAGGGGCTTCCGTATGACCGTATTCGCTGGATAGAAAACGACGGCTTGGACCCGAAGGCTCTCAGCCTTGCTTCCGACACAAAGCGGATAGAGGATCTGAAGGGGAATCATCTCCTCCTTTTTACAAGCGACTGGAGCATAGAGTGGGCGCTTGAACATAACAAAGAACTCAGGCTCTCCGAGTTCGGAAAATAAGAATAATCAGCAGCGCTGCTATTGTCCTTTGACAATAGACAGCGTTTTTTGTTTTTATTGAGTTATATATCCTCTCCGATCAGCATATAAATTTTTAGAACTAAAAAAGGAGAGGATCTTATATGGAATACGTTCTTTTAAAAAAGGCGCTGAGCGTTTGTGAAGCTGTTTTTGAGGGCAGCAGCGAACAGCCTGTCGATGTTGACTTCACTCTGCCTGACTATTGTCCCGATATTGAGAAGATCTTGAAGTGTACGGCTGTACCGCGCGTTTCTTCAAAAAATCTTTCGGGCGGGAATCTTGAAATCGACGGCGCTGTAAATATAAAAGTGCTGTATTTGGACGCGAAAAATAAGACAATAAGATGCTGCGAGCATTCATCGCCATTCACTTGCTCATTCACCGTTAAGGGAGAAACGGAAAATGCCGTAACATTTGTTTCACTTAAAACAGAATACATAAACTGCCGTGCGCTGACTCCGCGAAGACTTGATATTCACGGAGCGTTTACTATTTCCGTTCGTGTCATGGCAAACGGCAGGCAGGAGATACCGGAAACTGTTCAAGGTGATGATATTGAACAGAAGGCGTCCGTTATTCCCATAAGCTCGCTTATGTGTCTGTCAAGCGGAATGATTAATCTCAATGAAACGCTTGACATAGGCAGAAACCGTCCCGCGCCGCAGACAATCATTCGCACGGAACTTAATGTAAGCCACAGTGAGCCGAAAATCGCCGCCGAAAAGCTAATCGTAAAGGGTGAAGCGGTATTAAAAATTTTATATATTACCGATCTGGAAACGGGGGAGCTTGATTCGGCTGAGTTCAGTATTCCCATAAACGAGATGATTGATGCTTCAGGCGCATCAGACGAATGCCTTTGCGATATGGATCTTACTGTCCAAAGTTATGACGCGAGCCTGAAATCAGAATTTGATGACGACAGTACGCTTATCAGTTTCGAGGCTAAGCTGTGCGTGAACGCAGCCATATACTCGGAGGATATCGTGCGGACGGTTGATGACGCGTATTCAAGAGCATATGAGCTTAATTTGACATTTAAGCAGATAAACTGCAAGCATATTTCCACCGTGATAGATGATGAGATAACCGAAAAATGCGACTTAAACCTCGGTGACACGACGATTTCGAGGATTATTGATATTTACGGCGATTCTCCGCAATGCGCCGCTGAATTTATGCCTGACGGGAACAAAATGTCCTTTAAGGGCAAAATCACCTGCTGCATACTCGGCTGCGATGAAAACGACGCTGTTTTCTACACCGAACGCCCGATAGAATTTTCACGCGAATATGAAATAGGGGAAGCTGTCAATCCTTCCTGCAAGCCCGTTGTTGTGCCTCTTGGCGTGAGCTTCAGAATTACGGGTGAAAAGAGTATGGAGATCAAAGCCGGTATTTCACTTCACGCGGCAGTCACGGAGTGTTTTTCCAAGCGCGCCGTATATGAGGTGAACGCCGATGAGAACCAAAAAAGAGAGCGCGACAAGACCGCGGCTCTCACGATCTATTATGCCGACGAGGGAGAAAACCTGTGGAGTATTGCAAGAAGCTACTGCACAAGCGTAGAAGCTATTAAGATGCAGAACGATATTACAGATGATGTTATATCCGCTCGCGGAATGATACTTATACCGATGTAAGGAGGAGAAAATACAATGGAAGAGAGAAATATTTACAGCGATATTGCCCAGCGTACAAACGGAGATATCTATATAGGTGTTGTCGGTCCCGTCAGAACAGGTAAGTCAACATTTATCAAGAGATTTATGGATACACTCGTTATCCCGAATATTCCAAACGAGCAGACGAGAGAGAGAGCAACCGACGAGCTGCCGCAATCCGCCGCGGGCCGGACTATCATGACGACCGAGCCCAAGTTTATTCCCGAAAAAGCGGTCGAGGTGAATATCGGCGGCAACGCGACATTCCGTGTGCGCATGATTGACTGTGTCGGATATATCGTTCCGAGCGCCATAGGATATATAGAGGACGAACAGCCCAGAATGGTAAAGACGCCGTGGTTTGAAGAGGCTATACCGTTTAATATGGCGGCTGAGATCGGCACGAAAAAGGTTATAACAGATCATTCCACTATCGGTCTTGTTATTACGACAGACGGCACAATAAGCGATATTGAGCGCGGAGAGTATGAGGAAGCGGAAGAGAGAGTGGTAAACGAGCTTAAGGAGATTAACAAGCCGTTTGTCATGCTGCTGAACTCTATGTATCCAAACTCGGCAGAAGCCCGTGAGCTCGCAAGAGCGCTTTCTGAAAAATATAACGTCCCCGTTGAGCCTGTAAGCTGTCCCGACCTTGATGAGGATGAAATAAAACGTATTTTAGCCCAGATTCTCTTTGAGTTCCCTATCAAGGAGATAAAGGTCGATATGCCAAAGTGGGTAACGTCGCTTGAAAAAGACCACTGGCTTAGAAGCTCGGTTTTCAAATGTATTCAGGATTCCTCCCATGAAGCAAGACGTATAAGGCAGTTAAACGAAATAACAGATGGTATACAGCAGTGTGAATATGTTACCTCGGCGACCGCGACCGCTCTTGACCTCGGTACAGGTCATGCGAGAATGGAGGTACGCCTTGCGCCTGAGCTTTTCTATAAGGTTCTCGGAGAAAAAACAGGACTTGAAATCGAGGATGAGGGCGCGCTGCTCGATACTCTTATGGAGCTTTCCGCTATGCAGAAAGAATTTGAGAAGGTTCGCCGCGCATATGAGGATGTAAACGAAACAGGCTACGGGATCGTAATGCCGACTATGGATGAGCTTACCTTAGAAGAACCTGAAATAATCAAGCAGGGCGGCAAATACGGTATCCGTCTGCGCGCCTGTGCTCCGTCAGTCCATATGCTCAAAACCGAGATAAAAACCGAAATAACCCCTATTGTCGGCTCGGAACAGCAGTCAGAAGAGCTTGTGACGTACCTGCTCAAGGAATTTGAGGAGAACCCGTCAAAGATATGGGAATCGAACATCTTCGGCAAGTCGCTTCATGAGCTTGTCAATGAGGGCCTGCACAATAAGCTGTACAGAATGCCCGCTGACGCCCGCAATAAACTGAAGGAAACTATAGAGCGCATAATAAATGACGGCTGCAACGGCTTGATCTGTATCATACTGTAAAGCAACACACCGGGGAATGTGGTTCCCCGGTGTGTTTTTAAATTATAGTGAAATTGTGCCTCCGCATTTGATTTAACTCAGGCGGTATGTCCCGGACTTTTAAGCCTGAGCCGGATCCTGACGGGGCAAGTCCCTTAGAATGCGGCGGTTATAATTCATTTAATCTCGCTGTTTCGCAACGATAACCCGTATCATCAAATCGCGTAACGGTAAAAATACCGTCGTTTTCGTTTAAACTTATTATTGAGTTTCTCGGCTGTGTACGCAAAACTCCCGCGATTTTCTTGCGGGAGGGGATTATGCTGCGGCCGTTTTCCCCGTGCATATCAAGACGTATGAAAAGCTCCTTTATATCATCGGCGGTAAACTCGGTGACTCCGTAAGATGCGAGAATGACCGCTATCTCCTGTATCATCATAAAGGACGGCAGACGCTGAAAGTTGATAATGGCCTTATCGCTTTTGCAATACAACTCAATTTCATTAATTTTAAGTTTTGTAAAATCCAGCATAATCTATATTTTACCTCTATACACGTTAATAATCATTGATAATAATGTTTGCGGTATAATTTTTACCGAATTTCGCAGCCTCAGGGGAAGCGAGCGCGTAAATATCATCGGCTATACATTCACATTCAAACGAACGGCGGGTTTCATAGTCGAGGCCCTTTATATCCTGCGCTTTCATAACAACAGGAATCTTAGCTGTTTCACGCATTTTGCGGAGTATATCCCTGCCCCGTTCATTAAAGCCCAGAACACGGATATATTTCGGGAGATTTTTGCAGTCGCTTTCCCTCAGCGTAAGCAGCGCGTGAAGAATAAGCCGTCTGAGCCTTGCGGTGGTGTAGCGCTTTGTCTTTATTTTATCAAAAAGCTCCTCAAGAGAGCATACGGTCTTAACCGCGTTTTTAACTCTGTTTTCAATGCCCTCGCTGATGTCCGGCAGACTTCTGTAATCGTTTTTACTCATTGTTCTAAGGCGGTAGAGTATTATTTTTTCAAAGCTTTTAAAGGTAACGGGAGCTTTATGCTCGCGGATCGCGTTTTTCATGATTTTAAATGAATTTTCAGGCAGGAATTTTCCGTATTCAAGGCCGCTTTCAACCATTGAACGTATAAACGATGATGACGCACAGTTTTCTCCGGGCGCATCGCTGTCGTGTGCGACAGCGCTCCTCATGACGGTCATGGGCTTTATGCCGCTCTTTAAATTTCTGATAGCTCTGATATATTCGATCGCGAGAATATTATTTGGCGCGCGAAGAAGTTCGGCAAATTCCTTTCCGCGCATATTGGTTACAGCCAGTTCTCTTGCCCTTGCGAGTGTTTCATTACTTGAAAGGTAGCCGATAAGCCATGTTTTAAATTCAATGCTTTCAATAATGTCGCAAAGTTCCTCGATCTTGTCTATATCTCCGCACTCGCTGCCGAAAAACAGGGTATCGCAGCAGCCTATGGCGTCTGCGATATAAACTCCGCCGAGTGCAAACAGCTCCGCTGTCGCGGTAGCGTGTGTCACGGGGAGGAGAAGCACAAGGTCAACTCCGCCGCTGAGGGCTTGTCTGGTTCGCTCGTATTTGTCAAGTATCGCAGGCTCGCCGCGCTGAGTGAAATTTCCGCTCATAATCGCGGTGATGTGTGTCGCACCGCGTTCACGCATGGATTTTATCAGGTACTCATGGCCGTTGTGAAAGGGGTTGAACTCACTGATTACAGCAAAAACATTCAAAAACTATCACCTTAATTTATTTAAAATCGGCTAAATTATACTATTTATTTTATTATAATAGAAAAATTTTATAATTCAATACTTGTTTTTTAAAATTTCAAAAAGATGTTTGTCCCGTCATTATATATAGAAAAAACC
>CAYLOD010000008.1:17168-20981 GCA_964385235.1 uncultured Clostridium sp. | reverse complement strand
TAATTCAGGCAGCTTAATCTGTGCTGCCGCTGCCTATAACCGGGCGGAGTCCGGCGGGCAAGCCCTTATTGAAAAAATACTGTGTATAATATGAACAAAACGTACATTGACGGAAAGTTTCATTCCAACGTCGTGATTATCGTAAAAAAAAAAAGATAACGCTGCCACGTTTATACGCAATAAGTCAAATTTTTACACAAGTTTGGAAAATGGGGAGAATCTATGCAGTTAAGCGTAAAAAGTTCGTAATGTTATCATTTTGTATAATGAAGTATATAGTAATGAATATCATTTATTTAAGTTATTATTATGAACAGTCCATTTACCGCAAAAGTTGACGAATTACAGATAAATAAAAAAATTAAAATTATTATCAGAACCGCCTTAACAACCGCAGTTTTGGCGATTTTTTTATTAATTATTTTATATAATTATTTTAAAGAAAATAACTTCCCTGCCATTTTGGTATAATAAAATGTAATTTTATATACTTTATTGGTGGATAGCTATATGAGAATAAGACATAAGCCATGGGCGCGTCCTGAATTGCTCGAATGCGGCTTTTATATTGATGACCCCGATAACCATAAAGGCAAATGGTCGGAGCTTTACCCCGCAAAGCAGCCGCTCCATATTGAGCTTGGCTGTGGAAAGGGAGGCTTTATGGCGCAGGCGGCGTACATAAATCGCGATATAAACTACCTTGCTATTGATATAAAAAATGAAATGCTCGGTCTTGCCAAGCGAAACATTGTAAAAGCTTTTGACAAAACAGGCGAGAAGCCCGAAAACGTTCTTCTCACGATTCATAATATCGAGAGGATTTCCATGATGCTTGACGCAAACGATTCTGCCGAACGTATTTATATTAACTTCTGCAACCCATGGCCGCGCAATAAGCATAAAAAACGCCGCCTCACACACAGCCGTCAGCTCCTTCAGTACCGCGATTTCCTTACAGATAACGGGGAAATACATTTTAAGACGGATGATGACGGGCTTTTTGAGGAAAGTCTTGGTTATTTTTCCGAATCGGGTTTTGAGGTTATATATATAACACATGATCTGCACAGCTCAGGCTACGAGCCTAACCTCATAACAGAGCATGAAAAGATGTTCTCTGATGAGGGAATGAAAATCAAATTTCTGATAGCGAAAAAGGTTAATCTCGACAAAGCGCCGTATGATATTCAAAAATACTCTCATACGGACAGAAAGGAAACGGTTGATATATGAAAAGGCGGCTTTTCGCTTTGATTTTAATTTGCTTTATGCTCAGTCTTTCCGCCTGCTCGGCAAACTTTACAGGCGGGACCAATATGATGCGGCCGCCGCGTCCGACCGGAGATAAGGCGGCTATTCAAAATTTAATTGAATCAAAGGCCGGAGCGGGTCTTACCTACGATTATCCGCAGTCGGGTGATTATCGTTCGGCAATTACAATGCAGGATCTCGACAACGACGGTTACGACGAGGCGATAGCTCTATACTCTTCAGGGAGCGACAGCTCAAAGCTGAGCCTGATGATCATGACAAAGGCAGACGGAGAGTGGAAGAGCGTAGGGAGCTTTACGAACAGCGCGTCCGGTGTAGACAGGATGCTGTTTTCCGATATTAACGGAGACAGTCAAAAGGAGCTTTTGATTGGCTGGACCTCGCTCGGCGACAACGAAAAAAAGCTCACTATATATGCTTATGAGAATGATTCCATTCGCGAAATGACCGTAGACTCGACATATACCGAGCTTGCCTCTGCGGACTTTGATAATGACGAGAAAGATGAAATCATACTGTTTACCATTGCCAAGAATGACGACGGCTCCTTTGCGAAATTCTTCAGATACTCAACTAAGGAAAAGCGCCCTATGTTATATTCATCGGTAATACTTGATTCCGGACTTACTCGAATATTAAACGTCACTGTAGGAATGGCGGATTCAACGACTAAAGCTGTTTTTCTCGACGGTGAAACCCATACGGGTACAAACAACACCCAAATAATATTCTGGGATTCAAAAAACGAGCAGCTTGTAAATCCACTTAACACCGCCGTGGAAGGTCCGACCAACAATACAAATATATCATCGAGAACATCGTCAACTATATGCAAGGACATAAACGACGACGGAATTATAGAGGTGCCGTCTGTCACGACTATGCCTTCGGGGAAAAATGAGGACACCGCCACCATATGTATCCTGACGACGTGGAATAAATATAAAAAGGACACAAACACATTTACAGGTGTACTCAGTATGGTTATAAGCTATAACGAGGGATACTACATCATATTTCCCGATAAATGGATTACGGATCAGGACGAAAAATGGTCCACCTATGTTACGGCAAGAATAAACAGCGATAACAGAACAATGACCTTTTATGAATGGAACACAGACAAAAACGACGCGGGAACCTTGGGAAATGTATTGTTTACGGTGTATGTTTATCCGCATAAGGAGTGGGACTCGGAGCATTCAAAAAATATGGTTTTGATAAGAAAAACCGACAGAATTGTTTATGCGGCTAAAATAGAAAATACAACAAGTAAATTCGCGCTCAGCGAGAATGAAATTCGGGAGTGCTTTAATATTATTTCTTAACAGATTAAATATTTTATGAAAGGATAGATTGATTTATGAAAAATTTATTAGTTGCCGAGGACGAAACAGCCATACGCGAATTTGTCGTTATTAACCTTGAGCGCGCGGGATATAACGTGACCGAGGCGGACAGCGGAGAAGCGGCCCTCGAAAAATACGAGCAGAACAACGGCGATTTTGATCTTGCCATACTTGACATTATGATGCCGGGCATGGACGGCCTTCAGGTCTGCAAGGAGCTTAGAAAGAGAAACGGCTCTATCGGGATTATAATGCTTACGGCGAGAACGCAGGAAATGGATAAAATCTCTGGACTCATGCTCGGAGCCGATGATTACGTCACAAAGCCGTTCAGCCCGTCAGAGCTTGTAGCAAGGGTAGACGCTCTGTATAGACGCGTAGCTATCGCTGAAATGCGTAATGATAATAATTTTAAAGAGGAAATACAGTCAGGCGATTTTATACTGAACCTTCGGAACCATACACTCACAAAGCAGGGAAAAATGATAGACCTGACGCAGGTCGAGTTTCAGATCATGGAGTATTTCTTTTCTAATCCCGGAGTCGCTCTCGACAGAGGAGATATTCTGCGTCATGTTTGGGGCGACACATATGTCGGAGAGGAAAAAATCGTTGACGTCAATATTCGCCGTCTGCGTATGAAAGTCGAGGACAATCCTTCTTCTCCGAAAAATATTGTAACGGTTTGGGGGCTTGGTTACAAGTGGGAGGCTTAGTCTATTATGGATAAAATCGCGTTTATGCACTGCGAATTAAACAGGAATGACGGCGAAACGGTTGAAGGCATTACCCTTGTTGTGGACGGCCCTGTAAAAACGGTGCTTGACTATATTCTCATGAAAAAGGGCAATCAATTTAAAAATCACACCGAGATAGTTCACCATGCGCTGATGGACGGGCTCAGGAGAATTACCGACGAAATGAGCGCGGATAAAGCATCAGAGGAATAACCCGTATATTTTACTTCGTCAAATGGAGGTCTTTTCTTGAAGGGTATTACTAAAAGATGGATTATAAACAGCCTTGGCGTAATATTGGTAATTCTTTTGCTTATTGTTATCGCGTTTTCGATTTTTGCAAGGTCGTTTTATTACAACGGCATTATGCAGACTATAAGCGGTCGTTCCTCGGAGCTTACCAATATATTTAATAAGCCCGACGAGTTTATTTCTACCGCTCGCGTATATGT
>CAYLOD010000008.1:0-17158 GCA_964385235.1 uncultured Clostridium sp. | reverse complement strand
AGAGAATTTCCCTGATAAAGAGCTTATGGAGCTTATGGTTATAAACTCTGACGGCGAGGTGGTTATCACCTCTACGGGCTTTGAACCCGATAAATCCCAGCCTATGCCCGACTATGTGAACGCTAAATCCGAAGAAAGCGAATACGCTACATGGACAGGCAGGCTCAATTCGGGAGAAAATGTCATGGCGCTTACAAGAATGATGTACGATAATGACGATGAGTGCGTCGGCGCTGTGAGGTATATAGTATCGCTTGAGGCAGCCAACCGCAGAGTGTTTATAACTATTTCTGTTACAACACTTATAGTTTTGTTTGTACTGTTTCTTATATTATTGTCAAACACATACTTCCTGAAATCCATTGTCAAGCCTGTTCGTGAGATAAGCGACACCGCGAAAAGAATAGCCCGTGGCGACTTTAACGCGAGAATAGGTAAGTTTTATGATGATGAGATAGGAGAACTGTGCGACACGATAAATTATATGGCGGGAGAGCTTGGGGCGTCTGAAAAATTGAAGAACGATTTTATATCGTCTGTTTCTCATGAACTGAGGACGCCTTTGACAGCGATAAAGGGCTGGGCGGAAACAATGCAGCTTGGCGGCTTTACAGACGCGAAAACAATGGAAAAGGGTCTGAGGATCATTGTCAACGAGTCTGAACGGCTGAGCGGCATAGTTGAGGAACTTCTCGACTTCTCAAGGATACAGAACAATAAGATGGTTCTTATTATGAATAAGATTGATATTCTCGCCGAGCTTGATGAGGCGATCTATATGCTCAGGGATCGCGCTTTGAAAGAAAACAAGCATTTGATTTATGAAGAACCCGATTTGCTGCCGCCAGTACTCGGCGATAAAAACCGTCTGCGTCAGGTATTTATCAATATTATCGACAACGCGTTAAAATATACGTCCGAGAACGGCATTATAAACATTGAGGTCACGCAGAGCGGCGACTATGTGGTAATAAAAATTTCCGATAACGGCTGCGGGATTCCCGCGCGTCACCTTTCTAAGGTAAAGGAGAAATTCTATAAAGCGAATCAGACGCAGCGGGGCTCGGGCATAGGTCTTGCCGTAGCCGATGAAATAGTGCGTCTGCACTCGGGCTCACTCGATATCGCGAGTACAGAGGGAGTTGGAACGACAGTTTCGATAAGTATCCCGATTTTAAAGGAAGATCCCGAAGAACCAACTGAAATAATTGTTAAATAATTTCCCGGTATGCGAAAGGAGCAACTATATTGAAACGGCAAAAGACAAAGCTTATAACATCTATCGGCGGTCAGGCTCTTATGGAGGGGATAATGATGAGAGGTCCTCAAAAAACTGCCGTTGCAGTCAGGCGGTCAAACGGCGAAATCGTTCTTGAGGATATGAAGCCTCTCGCATTAGGTAAAAAAAGCAGAATACTCAGGCTGCCGATAATCAGGGGTGTTGTAAACATGATTGATTCCTTTGGTACAGGGTATAAGGCTTTGATGCGTTCAGCCGAATTGGCGATCGACGATATAGAAGACCCCGGGGAGGAGGAAATGAGCCGATTTGAAAAATGGATCGACGAAAAACTTGGCGACAAATTCCTCAAGATTTTTATGGGTATAACTATGGTGATTACGATTGCTGTCTGTATTGCTGTTTTTTTCGTTGTACCGACGTGGCTTTTTAATCTTATAGTATCTGCTGTGCCGTCCCTCGGAAATCACATTGTCTACCGTTCTGTCTTTGAGGGTATCGTAAGAATCATAATTTTTCTTTTGTACATGGCGCTGTGTCTGCTGAATAAAGATGTAAGACGCCTGTATATGTATCATGGCGCGGAGCATAAAACTATTTTCTGTTACGAATACGGTCTTGACCTCACGGTTGATAATGTTATGAAGCAAAGTCGCTTTCATCCGCGCTGCGGGACAAGCTTTATTATTATAATCCTCATACTCGGTATCCTTGTCGGGTGCTTTATACCGTTTTCAAATCCGATTTTGAGAACAGCGGTAAAATTACTTTGTATTCCCATTGTGGTCGGTCTGGGCTATGAGGTTATAAAAATATGCGGCCGCCACGATAATATTATTACACACATTATTTCCGCGCCGGGAATGTGGGTGCAGCGTTTAACAACAAGAGAGCCTGAACCGGAGATGGTTGAAACAGCGATAAAGGCTATGAAATATGTGATTCCCGAAAACGGAGAGGACAGGATCGGATGACGCTATCCCAGCTTTATATAAATGCAAAGCATAAGCTTGAAAAAGCCGGAATAGACGCTCCGCAGTTTGACGCTATGTGTCTTGTTAATTATTGCTTTGGAGTTGACCGAGCAGCTCTTGCGGTTAATGGCGGCAGCATTCCCGATAGCGATAAGGAAAAAAGATTCCTCGAATGTGTGGAAAGGCGCGCGTCGGGATTTCCGCTCCAATATATAACAGGGAAATGGTCGTTTATGGATATTCCTCTTTATGTCGGAGAGGGCGTGCTGATTCCCCGTGACGATACCGAGGTCGTTGTCCGGGAAATGCTTAAAAGAATTGAATCCGTTCGAAAACCGAAAATCATTGACCTTTGCGGCGGAAGCGGAGCTATTGCGATAGCTGCCGCAAAAGCCCGTCCCGACGCTGAGATAATCTCTCTCGAGTTGTCTGAAAGAGCTTTCTCGTATCTTGAAAGAAATATTGAGCTTAACGAATGCGCAAATATTAAAGCTGTTATCGGCGATTTATTTAAAGCCTTTGATAATTATGACGATTTCAGCTTTGACGCGGTAATATCAAACCCGCCCTATATCAAAACAGACGTTATCGGAGCATTGTCAAGAGAGGTAAGGCATGAACCAAGGCTTGCGCTTGACGGGGGAGAGGACGGAATGCTTTTTTATAATGCTATCGCGGAAAGCTGGCTGTGCAAAATAAAACATGGGGGGATTATCGCCGTCGAGATAGGCGAGGATCTCACAGGTGAAATTGTTAAGCTCTTTGAAAAAAGCTCCGTTCGGAATATAGACGTCATAAAGGACATGGCAGGATTAGACAGGGCAATTTTAGGGACTTTAGCCTAATATTACGAATATTTGTTCTGAAATGCTTGCGATAAATGTAGCGAAATGATATAATATTTTAAGCAGACAAATTGAAAGGATTGATTGCTTTGGCAGCTGAAAAAACGAATAAATCCGATAATACGGAAAAGCCCGTTGACAAAGAGAAAGCTCTTGAAACGGCTCTTCGCCAGATAGAAAAACAATTCGGAAAAGGCGCGGTCATGCGCCTCGGTCAGAACGCGGCTATGCAGGTTGACTTTATTTCGACAGGTTCGCTCACTCTTGACCTTGCTCTCGGGATAGGCGGCTTGCCGCGCGGAAGAATTACCGAGATCTTCGGTCCCGAGTCAAGCGGCAAAACCACTCTTGCGCTCCACTGTATAGCCGAGGCTCAGAAAAAAGGCGGTATAGCAGCATTTATCGACGTCGAGCACGCTCTTGACCCGGTATATGCCTCTGCGCTGGGTGTTGATATTGATTCACTTCTCGTTTCACAGCCGGACACAGGCGAAGATGCTCTTGAGATTACCGAAGCTCTTGTCCGTTCGGGCGCTATTGACATTATTGTAGTTGACTCTGTAGCTGCTCTCGCGCCAAAAGCGGAGATTGAGGGCGATATGGGCAGCTCGCACGTCGGACTTCAGGCTCGGCTTATGTCGCAGGCGCTGAGAAAGCTTGCCGGTTCTATTTCAAAACTGAACTGTGTTGCGATATTCATTAACCAGCTCCGTGAAAAGGTCGGGGTACTCTATGGAAACCCTGAGGTCACTCCCGGCGGACGCGCGCTCAAATTCTACTCGTCTGTAAGAATTGATGTCAGAAAGGGCGAGCCTATTAAAAACGGAACCGAGATTTTGGGCTCGCGCACAAAGGCAAAGGTCGTTAAGAATAAGATCGCGCCCCCGTTCAAAGTCGCGGAATTTGACATTATGTACGGAGAGGGTATATCCCGTGTCGGGGAGCTTTTAGACTTAGCGGTTATGACCGATGTAGTTAAAAAGAGCGGCGCATGGTTTTCATTTAATGACAAAAGACTGGGTCAGGGGCGTGACAAGGTAAAGGAATTACTTAAAGATGATCCTGAGCTTGCAAGGGAGATAGAGGAGGAAACCCTAAAGCATAAAGATGAAATCCTTGCAGGCTTCTCAGGCAAAAATTCAAGGAGCAAGTCCGCTAAGGAAGTGTCCAAGAGTTCGGTTGATAGGCGGGACAGTGCGGCGGAGTTTACCGGATACGGCTCGGAGGAAGAAAAGACGAACCGCATAGACGATGCCGATATAGATATAATGGTTGAATAATAATGATTGTCAGCGCTATAGAAGAAAGAAAAAAAGGCATGAGCGCCGTGTTTATTGACGGTGAATATGCGATGATGCTCGATTCATTTACGCTTGCAAATGAGGGTATTAAGATCGGAAGCGAAATCGACGACGAGAGACTTCATGAGCTTGTAAAAGCGTCAAACCTCAGCCGCGCTAAGGAAAAAGCACTGAGCCTTTTGGGGTATCGGAGCCGTTCCCGCCGTGAGCTTGTCGAAAGGATCGCGCAGCTTTACGGTATGGAGGCGGCTGAAGCTGCCGCCGACAGAATGGTTGAGCTCGGACTTGTCGATGATGAACAGTTTGCGCGTGATTACGCGGAACAGCTTTTTAATAAGAAGCTTTTTGGCGAAAGACGTGTCGTATACGAGCTCACGCAAAAGGGTATAGACAGAGAGCTGATAGACATAATTGTGGAGGAACTGGCTCCGAACCCGGAGGAGAGGATTCGTTACCTGCTTGAATCGAAGTACAGAAATAAGATAGGAGATGCGAACACCCGGCGGAAAACGGCAAATGCTCTCGCGTCGCTCGGCTATTCATATTGCGATATTAACAGCGTTCTGTCCGAATACGACGACGAATTATGAAGATTTACAGGCAGCCGGCGGCAGTCGCTGCGGAAGGATTGGATAAAATGTCAACAAAAATAGGAATGGTCAGCCTTGGCTGCGCAAAAAACAGAGTTGATGCGGAGATGATGCTCTATACATTAAAGCAGGCCGGCTTCGAGCTTGTCGCTGATCCCGCTATGAGCGATGTCGCGATAATCAACACATGCGGATTTATCGAGGACGCGAAACAAGAAAGCATTGATGAAATATTAGAGCTTGCCGAGCTGAAAAAAGAGGGAAGAATAAAGGCGATAATTGTTTGCGGCTGCCTTGCCGAGAGGTACAAAAAGGAGATCCTCAAGGAGCTCTATGAGGTCGACGCAGTTATAGGCATAGGCGCAAACGGGAAAATAGCCGATGTCATAAGCGAGGTCATAAACGGAAATAAAGTCGAGGAATTTCCCGACAAGCTTTCCCTTGACATAAACGGCGGAAGGATACGGACAACGCCGTTTTACTACGCTTATTTGAAGATAGCCGAGGGCTGTGACAACTGCTGTACATACTGCGCGATACCTCAGATAAGAGGAAAATACAGAAGCCGCAGGATGGAGGATATTGTCGAAGAGGCGCGCTCTCTTGTCGGCGGCGGTATCCGCGAACTTATTGTAGTTGCTCAGGACACTTCAAGGTACGGCGAGGATCTCTACAACAAATGTATGCTGCCCGAGCTTTTGAGTGAAATTTGCAAAATCGACAAAGACTTTTATGTGAGGGTACTGTACTGTTATCCCGACAGAATGACAGATGAGCTTATTGATACTATCGCAAACGAGCCAAAGATTTTAAAATATATTGATCTGCCGCTTCAGCACGCGAGCGGAAAAATACTTAAAAGAATGAACCGTCACGGCGACAGACAAACCCTTACCGGGCTTATCAAAAAGCTGCGTGACAGGATACCGAACCTTGTGATCCGCACGACCTTTATTACAGGCTTTCCCGGTGAAACCGAGGAGGACTTTACCGAGCTGTCGGAGTTTGTTCGTGATATGCGGTTTGAGAGAATGGGCTGCTTTGCGTATTCTCAGGAGGAGAATACGCCCGCTGCGTCCTTTGATGACCAGGTCAGCGACGAGGTGAAAAAGCGCCGCCGCGATATTATTATGGAGCAGCAGTCAGAGATTATGGCGGAAAACTGTGAGAAGATGACGGGCAGAACCGTCAGGATTCTCTTTGAGGGCTTTGACAGATATGCGGAGTGCTATTACGGCAGAAGTGCGGCTGACGCCCCTGAGGTAGACGGTAAGGTATTCTTTACCGTTGAAGGCAAAAAACCGAATGTCGGGGATATTATAGAGATCACTGTGACCGATTATGTAGATGTAGACCTGATCGGTGAGTACAAGGCATAAAATCGCGAAAATTTATTTTCGCATGAGGAAGTAGGGCTTTAAAATTGAATGCACCAAATAAGCTGACGCTTTTGCGTATTATAATCGTACCTTTTTTTGTGGCGGCATTACTTTTGCCGCAGATACAGCACCATTATGCTATTGCGGTGCTGCTTTTCGGCATTGCGTCATATACAGATCATCTTGACGGCAAAATTGCCCGAAAGAACAATCTGGTGACAGATTTCGGAAAGTTTGCCGACCCTCTTGCCGATAAAATCATGGTTACGTCGGCTTTAGCCTGTTTTGTACAGCTCGGTATTACAAACGCTGTTATTTTAATACTTGTCCTTGCAAGGGAATTTGCCGTCACATCGGTAAGGCTTGTCGCGGCGGGCAAAGGAAAGGTTGTCGCCGCCAATAATTGGGGTAAAGCAAAAACTGTCAGTCAGATTATATCTATATTGCTGATCCTTGTTATGCAGTATGTTCTTGAGCTTAACGGCATTGGCATTATTGCCCTTGAAAATTCCGCCGGCATTACTTCGGTATTTTATATAATATATGATATTTTAATGTGGATAATGGTTGCCCTTACAATAATTTCAGGCGTTACTTACATTTTGGACAACCGCGAGTTTATAAAAAACGCAAAATAACCGCCGAATATAAAAAATCCTCTGTGATAATATCACAGAGGATTTTTTAATGTGCCAAATTATAAGACTTATTTTATATACTTTTTCAATACGTTGAGGCAATTTTGAACGTCTATCGGTTTTGCTATGTGCGCGTTCATGCCGCATTCCAGGCATCGGGCTGTATCATCGGTAAACGCGTCCGCTGTCATAGCGATAATCGGCAAATTACTGTCGGGACGATCCAGCGCCCTTATTGCCCGAGTGGCGTCATAGCCGTTCATTACTGGCATACGGATATCCATCAAAATCGCGTTGTATGTTCCGACCTCTGAATTTGTAAATATATCAACGCAATCCTTGCCGTTAACGGCTCGATCTAATTTAAGACCGGAAGCGGAGAGAATTTCATTGGCGATTTCCCAGTTAATGTCTATATCCTCCGCAATTAAAACGCGCTTTTCGCTGAAGTTTATCTCATTCTTTTTCAAGGCGGAGCTTTGCTCATATGTTTCTCCCACATATTTTTTGAGATATTCATATAGAGTGGACTTAAACAACGGCTTTGAAATAAAGCCGGCAATATCTATTGACTCTGTATGGATTTGAATATCATTTATGTCATATGCGGAAATAAGAAAGACAGGTATCTTTTTATCAATGCGGCTTCTGATTTTTTTTATAGTTTCAATGCCGTTGAGTTTTGGCATTTTCCAGTCGACAAGCACAAAATCATAATCATCGTTATTCTTATTGCGCTCCTCTACCATATCTACCGCTTTTTCGCCGTCCGTAACCCATTCGGCTCTTACTCCAAGTTCCTCAAGGTTTGCGACCGCGCTTCTGCAAAGCATCTCATTGTCGTCAACCACAAGGATTTTCCAATCGGGCAGCTTTAGTTCGCTTTCAGCATCATCGGCCTTTTTAAAGTCCAAAACAATATAGAATTCGCTGCCCTTGCCCTTTTCGCTTTCTACTTCAATGGTTCCTCCCATTAAGTCAACAATTTTCTTTGTTATTGCCATTCCCAGACCTGTTCCCGTGATGCGTTCTACCTGTTCGTTGTCCTCTCTGGCAAAAGTTTCAAAAATCTTTTCCTGAAATTCTTTTGACATACCGATTCCGTTGTCTTTGACGCGGAAGTTGGTTCTGATATATTCATCACCCAGCGGCGATGGCTCCTGATCGACGAAAATATCTATTCTTCCTTCGCATGGCGTAAACTTAACGGCGTTTGATATAATATTTATCAGCACCTGATTTAAGCGCAGATTATCACAATAAACATTTTCCGATAATATATTCTTTATGAATATATCGAAGTACTGATTTCTCTCCTTTATCTGCGGACGGATAATATTTACTATATCGTCGAGTGTTGCTCGCAGGGACATAGGGGCGGGGTTAAGAGTTATATTGCCGCTCTCAATCTTCGACATATCCAGTACATCGTTTATCAGACCCAGCAAATGCTTGCTTGACAGCTTGATCTTCTTTAAGCAGTCATCGATTTTTGACTGATCGTCTTCGTTTCTTTCAGCAATTTCCGTCATTCCGATAATAGCGTTCAGAGGTGTGCGAATGTCATGGCTCATACTCGAAAGAAATTCACTCTTGGCCTGATTTGCTTTGACAGCTTCGTTTTTGAGCCTGTCAAGCTCTTTTATCTGCCGCTTCATCAGCCGGTAATACAGTGCGAAAATTATTGACAAAGCCAGCAGTATAGCTAAAATGCAAATATATGTAACAGTCTTGCGAAAGGTATCCAGACTTTTTATCTCGCCGTCAATATGCCCGTTTGGCATGACTGACAGCAGGTACCATGAAGCGTTTTCAGAAAGAGGCGAACAGTAGATGTGGCGCACAACGCCATTTATGGAAACAAGCATATAATAATCTTTTTCCTGAGCCATTGCTGATTTAAGCTCCGCAACATACTCGTTGCCTGTCTTTTCGTTAGACTCGTCAACTATTTTTTCTAAGCGCTCAAAATATGTTTGCTCCGTTTCACTGCCGCTTTTAATAATATAGTTCCCGTCCTTATCAATAATGTGTGAGTACCCGTTTGAGCCGCTTTCTTCGTTTATCTGCATGAGATCGCTCAGATAATTCATAGGTATTCCGTAAAGAACAGCCTTGATGTTTTGACCGTTTTGCAGTTTATATTCCATTTTAATACCGAGAATAAAAAATTTCTCGCCTGACTTGTTTACACCCATTGACACCAATCTGCCGTTTTTATTTAATGATTTATCATATTCGTCTGCATACTTACAGTTAAGCTCATCGCCGTATACAGTTTTAATATCGCCGTCGTAAGAATACAGAGCAGTCCATGAAATAGTCGAGTCGCTGCCGGCGGAATCTTTCAAGTAATTTATTATATCTTCATCGTTTTTAGCGGTATCAAGGATATTATTAAGTGTAATCAATATTCGGTCATAACGCATTTCCAAAATCGCGTTAAATTTTTCACGGTACTGCGCATTCATTTCGGACATATAAAATTCCGAAACGTTATCGATCGATTGCTGTGTTTTGTTTTTTAATATAAATGTCATAGCAATAAAAATCAAAACGCAAAAAATGATTACCGCTATAAATCCGCCTCTGAAAAGTATTTTTTTCTTTTTATCCATTCTTTTTACCCTTTCATCTGATACTGTCTTAATATGTACCCCTCCTCTCGGGCGAGAGCGCGCCTCAACGCGGCAAACCCCATATTAAACCGTGCTGATATTTAATTGCCTGAAGTCCATTTCTTGTTAATTATTTCTTTCTCAACAGCTTTAAAGGCTTTTAAAAGCTTCGGATTAAAGGCGCCGCATTGACCGTTATTTATCATGTCAACCGCCGTGCTGTGGTCAAGGGCTTTCTTATATACTCTTTCCGAGGTAAGGGCGTCATAGACATCGGCAACCGATACGACCTGTGCCCAGATAGAAATATCATCTCCCGACAAGCCGTCGGGATAGCCCATGCCGTCCCATCTTTCATGATGATGCCTGCAAATATCATAGCTGTAGTCATATATCCCCTTATCCATCATGTCCGGAATGCTCTGAAGTATCTCGCAGCCCTTTACCGTATGCAGTTTCATAGTTTCATATTCCTCATTCGTAAGCCTGCCGTGTTTATTAAGTATACTGTCCGGTATGGATATTTTTCCAACATCATGGAGAATTGAGGAGGTTCCGATTTTATCTATTTCACTCTGCGGCAGATGATATTCGTGATACATATCGCTTACCTGTTTCATCAGAATTTTCGTAAGTCCGCTGATGCGCTTTACATGCTCGCCTGATTCACAATCTCTGAATTCAATGAGCGTCGCCAGTGTTTCTACTATGGACTGATTTATTCTGTCAAGATTCTTTATTTGCTTCGCCACAACGGTTTCAAGCTCGTTACGATGACTGTAAAGCTCGATTATGTTTATTATCCTGTGTCTGAGAAAATGCGGCATAAAGGGTTTAGTGATAACATCAGTCGCGCCGAGATTATATCCCTCGAGCAGCGTTTCCTCGTTATTTTCCGCGGTTATCAGAAAAACAGGAATTGTCTTGATTTTCCCGTTTTTATTCATTCTTTTAAGAACCTCAATACCGTTTAACACAGGCATAACCAGGTCAAGCAGCACAGCGGAAATACTCAGATTATTGTTTATAATTTCAAGAGCCTGCATACCGTTTTCGGCTTCTATGACATTATACTGATCCTTAAAAATTTCAGCTAAAATAATGCGGTTGATCTCAATATCGTCAACAATCAATATGGTTTTTTCTTTGCTCATTATTATCCTCCATGGCATAACATAATTCCGTCAAGATGTCTAAGGGCGTAATTTCGGCAGCCGTCAGGGGAGCCGGATCCCCTGCTGAATGCTCGCGCCGAACCTGCCGCGTCTGATGGCGGACAATCCATTATTGAACGCTGAGTCTTACTGCTTATGCTTTTTAATGCAACTTACGATCTCATTCTGAACCGGCAGTGTTTCCTCAAGAACTTTCCTCGCGTCCTCCGGGCGGTCAGCGCGCAGTAATTCTACTATCTGTGTGTACGACTTATACAATGGGTCAACGGAAAGATTACCGGCCATACCCTTGACAGCATGGGCTTTTTCGGTAATCTCGGTATAATTATTGCCGTCGAAGTCAGGAGCGATATAATACTTTTCCAATGTGTCGACAAAAGAATCAAGCAGTCTTTTGTAAAGTGCCGCGTTACCGTTCAAACGTCTTACTCCCTCATCAACATTAACTCCCAGCACTTTTAAATCTTCAAATAAATCCATATAAACACCTTTTCACTATTTTTCAATATCGAGTATATAATATCATAAAAAGTTAAAAAAAACAATACACTTTGCAGCCATTTGTGCCTGCTTGTCGATAATTACGGGACATTTTTTGCAGTTCAATTCACCGGTCCCATTCAATATCTCACGAGGAAATATCATCGCCAAAATCATAAAAAAGCCGCCCGGAAAAGCTTAAATTAAGCTTATCCCGGCAACCTTTTACTTTATGCGTGCTATGCGCGGCAATATATGGCGTCATTTTTTATACAGTGGCAAGAAACTTGACATTGTGATTACTCGCGTAGTTTTTGAGCGTATCACACAAAATGCGCTGACCGTTTTCGTTGAGATGTATCCCGTCAAGGCAAAGATAATTATTGTAATCATGTATCTGCAAAAACGCTTCGCGCACATCAATAAGATTAAGCCTGTACTCGTATGCTATTTTTTCAATAGCGTGAGAGTAGGCCTCCTGCTGGCGATAAATGACATTCTTTTCCTTGAGCCATCTGAGAACATTTTCACCGATAACGCCCGGCATACGGCTTATCCAATCGAAATATCTTTCCGAACTGATAGGCGGCAGGTTCATAAGTATAGGTGTAATACCACTTTTCAAAAGCTTATCGACCATATGCTTCATAGAAACAATAAACAGCGGCATGGGTGTGTTTGGCTCATGCTCCGCGTCAGGTGTGCGTGATACCTCCTGCCAGTTGAAGTCGCAGTCATTTCCTCCAAATTCAAGGAGAACTACATCAGCGGAAAATCCCTTATCAAGCGACTGTTCGAGATTTTCCGCCGCCTTTGGCGCGGTACAGCCAAAGCGGGAATTGTTCTTTACGTCAACGGACTTGAAAACACGTTTAAACAGATTAACGGCGCACTTTTTCGTAGTTTGATACTTACCGGCTGCCTCGTCAAAGATAACACCCTTAAGTATAGAATCGCCCCATATGCCTATTTTTCCGATTACCTTATTCATACTTTTAGCCTTCTTCTTATATTTTTTAGCTGTAAACATTATAGGCGGTCGCTAATATAACTAAAGCAATATGTTCACCCGCCGAGTTCGGCCCCGCCTGTCAGACAGGAGCCGCGCCTTGACGGGGCATTTTCTTTATTGAAAAATTCAAACACAATGATATTATAGCATTTAGACATCAAAGTATATTTCTCTATACGAAATAATATAAGATTAACATAAAAACGAGCATATATTGATAAATTCTTTTCGCTAATGGTGAAAGGTTGGGCTATAACACGTACAATATGCCCGACTTTAACTACTCGCGAGGCTTACGCCGCGCTTTCCGCGTTAAATTGCTTTTTGCGCGTCATCGGTTAAAGATTAAACGGATTTTTTTCCCGAACAGACAGAACAGCCGTCAGAAGCCTGCGGCAGCCTGACCTTTCAAAATTCAGCCTTTAGCGCGTCATATATCAGCATATATCCCGTGAGAAGTTCCCCGATACCGAGGATATATTTTACGGCTTCCGCCGCCTGAAGACTGCCTATCACACCGCATACAGTTCCCATAACTCCGTTTTTTTGCCGGCACAGTCATTTTCGGGCGGCGGGCATTTAAATATGCAGCGGTAACATGCTCCCCGTCCGGGGACGTATGTCATGAGCTGACCGCTAAAGCCTGCTGTTCCCGCGTGGGTAAACGGCTTTACCGCAGTTACGCACGCGTCGTTAATAAGGAATTTCGACTGAAAATTATCCGTACAATCCAGAATGAAGTCGTAGCCTTCTATCAGCTCTAAAATATTTTTAACGGTAATTCCTTCGCAATATGCCTTTACGGTGACTTCTGTGTTCAGATCTTTCGGGCCTTCTCCGGCGGACTGAACCTTTTTTTGCCAAGGTTGTCAGTGGAATGTATTATCTGTCTTTGCAGGTTAGAGAGATCGACCTCGTCCGCGTCGGCAATGCCTATCGTTCCCACCCCCGCCGCCGCAAGATAAAGCGCCGCGGGGGATCCGAGACCGCCCGCGTCGATTATCAGTACCTTGGCATTAAGCAGCTTCATTTGTCCCTTTTCTCCGACCTCATCAAGAATAATGTGACGGTAATAGCGTTCGAGCTGTTCATCGGAAAGTGACACACATTCCGCCTCCGTGTAACAAAAGTTTAATTGTAATTTTACCTTTTTAATTATTATTTTAATATATAATTCCTGTTATATAATTCCTGTTGGAACATTTCTTATGCGGACTTTATGTATTTTTCATACGGCATTTTATTGAGAATCATTGACTTCATATTTCTTTACAGATCCGAGAAAATACGATACAAGTATTTTATTGATTCTTCATTTTCGATGTACTCGTTGCCGTGTTCAGTACCCGTAAATTCCAAGTTTCCGTTTTTATAGGCGAGAAGGGTGTTGAACTTGACAGGCTTCCATCCGTCAGAAAGCGGCTGTGTCGAGAAAAGTATAAAATCATCTGAACCGAGACAGTAAAGAGAGTTTGGGTAATTGGTATGGACATACATATAATCTCCGTCATAGATTATAAGGTTCAGCTTATTTCCTTTTGACATATCTGTTACTATTTTATCTATCAGGTCAAATCGCTCTTTAGCGGATAGAGGAAACTGCTTCTCTATTTGAGCCTTGTTTATCTGATGCACAATATAGAGAATGATTCTCTCGCTGTCCGTATCTCCTGTTTGAAGATTTATAAATTTATTTAAGGGAGGATAGCTGAAAATCGTACCGTTATGAATCAAGCACCATTGCCTTTGAAAGTTATCTTTTTTTAAATACGGGTGACAGTTGTTGTACTCTACATTACCGATAGTAGCATATCGGATATGAGCCATAGCAAATTTTACATTTATCGGTTGTGATAAAAGCTCTCTTAAAAAGCTGCTTTTGGTTGCCTGAACAGGCTCTTTTTCTATCAATATCTCCGAGCCGTTTATGCAGGCAAGTCCCCAACCGTGAGGATGATTATTGCTGTGACTGTAAAATTCTTTCAAATAGCCGTTTATATTGTGCTTTTCTCTTGAAATTGCGCCGAACAGCTCGCACATTATCTCGACTCCCTTTCTATTTTCTCCGCGTATTCTTTCGCAAGCTTGAGCCCGCTTTCTACATAGTGATGACCGAACTTTTCACGTACAATAAAGGCATAACGTTTTTTCTCGTCAGAAATTTTTTCCTTTTGATACTCTATCACTTTTGTTATAAGGTTATCATCGCAAAATTCGTAGTATTCCTCCATATCCTTCAAAACATTATATGCCGCTTGCTTGACAGGCAAAAATTTATCATTGTCTATTTCTATCATGATATTTTCGTCATCATATTCGGCCGATTTTTTTATATTGTTTATTGCTGAATTTTGTTTCTTGTAATCAAATTCCTCATTATCCAAAAAAATTAAATAAATAATCAACAGATGCAGGAAATAAATATCCTCCTCGATAATTCCGAAAGGCGACAGGGGATTGAGATCGAGCAAACGAAATTCTATATGGTCAACACCGTTTTCAAGAAGGTTTTCCAAAGAATTTTCTCCTGACGGCTTTAACCTTACAGGATAATATAATTCGGACGGAGAAACTATCTGTCCATCGTCGAGATAGCTTCTGATGCTTTTAACATACTTGTCAAGGCTGTCATATTCCAACAGCGGAACAAAATCATTCCAATATCCCGCCTTACCGCATCGTGAGGATGAAAACTTTGTAAATACATCTTTGCCTAAGTCCTCTTTCCTGATATATGAACCGTCCATAACAGAGCTTGCCGCAGTTAAATATACCACAAGCCAGCTGTATTTCGTAAGCTTTTTTGCCAAATCTAAATAAATATCGTTTTTGAACTCTGAAAACGAGCTGTACGCGCTGTTTTTAAAGACCTCGTTGAGAAACTCATGCGAAAAGGAAAAATTAAAGTGAATACCCGAATACAGCATTTTTCTTTTCCCGTATTTTTCAGCGAGATAATGTCTGTATAATTCCTTGCTTTTCAGTTTTCCCGAAAAATTTGCTATCGGAATATCAAAATCCCCCCTTATATACGGCGGGTTTGAAAACGGCCACAAAATCTCCCGCTGCGCCTGATTTTTCCAAAGGACGCCGACTACTGTCTTATGCAGATATTCAAGCTCCCTGCAAACCTCCTCGACGCTGCCGCAGACATTTGTTATTATTTCCGTTTGATTTTCGCAAAAATCCCTGTCTATATTCGGATTATTCTCAAAGGGATGAGCGGTATCGGCCGTAAATCCGTTCATATCTACACGCAGACTTTCTTTCTCCAGTCCGAAACAGCCTTTAAACATATATTTTTTTATATTGGGGTCATTATAATTGATATTGATATGAGACATCTTCTTTCAATGGATTATATAATGACAGGGCAGGTGCAGCGTAAGCCGCATAAGTAATCGGTATGGAAATAGTATCCCCCGCAGATTATAGTAATCTCACCCCGCCAAATAAGCGGGTTACATATTGCCGAAGTCGTAACACCTACAAAATTAATATGCTTTAAATGATACACAAAACAGGTAAATTTGTCAATGCGTTTTTTCTTATACCCTATAAATTGTTTTTTACTTCTAAAGTTATTGACGTCTGCATATTATAAACCAGCTTTAAAAAAGGCAGGTGAGCATTATGTATTTAATATTCAAAAAGCGCACTGTCGTCATTGTGCTGACGGTTCTGGTGCTGGCGTTGTTTATACCCGCCGCAGTCGGAGCGTTTCGCGGCGGAAATGTCGCTGTTGAAACCGCCGCGGAAAATACAAATTGGGGACTGAGCTTCAGCGAGGACGGCAAACCTCCGACGGGCAACGCTTCCGCCGAACAGCTTCTGAAATATAACGCCTACTATATCGGAGATACCTCGGAGAAAACAATTTATCTTACCTTTGACGCGGGCTTTGAAAACGGAAATACCGAAAAAATCCTTGACGCGCTAAAAAAGCATAATGTCAAGGCGACATTCTTTCTTGTAGGAAATTATATCGAAACCTCTCCCGGGATAGTAAAGCGCATGGTGAGCGAGGGACACACCGTAGGAAATCATACTTATACTCACCCGGATATGTCAAAAATCTCCGACGAGGAAAGCTTTAAAAAGGAACTGCGGTCACTTGAGGAACTTTACAAAAAAACTACAGGAAAAGAACTCTTAAAGATATATCGTCCTCCGCAGGGCAAGTATTGTGTAAGCAATCTTGAAATGGCAAAAAAGCTCGGATACAAAACGATATTTTGGAGCCTTGCATATGTTGACTGGTACGAAAATGACCAGCCGACTGAGGAGGAAGCGTTTGATAAGCTTTTAAAGAGGATACATCCCGGCGCAGTCGTTCTTCTGCACAGCACGTCAAAGACGAATGCCGATATTCTCGATGAACTCCTTACTAAATGGGAGTGCATGGGGTATTCGTTCGGTGATATAGAGGATCTAATATCTTAAATATGGAGGTTTCTGATTATGCTTTCCGATCATTATCCGTTTAAACTGCCGCCGCTGCCGTATGCTTACGATGCACTCGAACCGCATATAGACACAGAAACGATGCACATTCATCATGACATATTATTTAAAAAATATGTTGATAACCTCAACGCTGTTCTGAAGGCTAACCCGATATATCAGGACTGGAGCCTTTACGATCTGCTCGCGTATAACGATGATTTTAACGAGGAGGTCGGTACGGCTATCCGAAACAACGGGGGAGGCGTGTTTAATCATTATCTTTACTTTGACGGAATGACGCCCGTAAAAAGTGAACCGACAGGCGCTCTTAAAGCGGCTGTCATACGGGATTTCGGTTCGCTTGATAATTTATGCGCTTGTATGAAGGCAGCCTCGCTGACGCAGTTCGGCTCGGGGTACGCGTGGCTTATGTTTGACGGCGCGTCAAAGTTGCGAATAG
>CAYLOD010000007.1:35935-38518 GCA_964385235.1 uncultured Clostridium sp. | reverse complement strand
GGGACGGAGCCCGGCGGGACGGAGCCCGGCGGGACGGAGCCCGGTGGGACGGAGCAAATCCCATTGAAAATTTTATTTCATTGTTCCCATAACTACTGCCGTTTCATAAGATCATATTCCCTAATTTTCAAACACGCTGTTTTGGAGTTTTCCTATCTTCTTTTTTCTTTCCCTTGTCTTTTCCTCGTCAACAGATATAATGCCGTCGTCGGAAATAGTGATAACATCTCCCTCTTTCGCGCCCTTTACCATCTCTGCCTTATCAATGGCAAACATCTTTTTCTCCGCATCTTCACAAATATAGAAGTTTCCCTCCATACGGTCGATTATAAGCTCTCTCATTTTGATTTATTCTCCTTATATTCATATATTTTGTTCCCGTCAGAGGCAAGAATTATCGTCCCGTCCTCGTCTGTTCTGAAAAGCTCACAGTCAAGGCTCTCTATTCGCTCAACTGTATCCCTGTTCGGAAGATATTTATTTGTATCGCATACGGAAATAACGGCGATTTGCGGCGAAACAGCCTTAAGAAATTCTTCCGTTGACGCGGACTTGCTCCCGTGATGCGAAACCTTTAACACGGTCGACCTTATATCCCGCTTTGACGCTATAATGTCCGCCTCCGCTTCCTTACCCGCATCTCCTGTCATAAGAAACGAAACATCGCCATATACCGCGCGAATAACCGTTGAATTGTCGTTATCCTCGTCATACACCCGTATCGGAGAGATAACCTCAAGCGTCATTCCGCCCAGTCTTATGATATCTCCGCAGTCGAGTGTTTCCTGAGCTACAGACCTTTCGTTGAGCGTTTGTACAAGCCGCCTTGCACTCTCTGTTTCTTTTTCATCGGCAAGCCGCGCAGTATAGCATTTACGCACATTGATATTTTCTATCACCGCTCTCATATCACCTATATGGTCTTCATCCCAGTGTGTGCATACGATAAAATCAAGAGAATCAACACCGCGTCTTTTAATGTATTTTGACGCGATACCGTCGAGTGAAAGCGCGCCCGAATCAATCAGCGCGGCGTGACCCTCGCATTCAATGAGAATACAGTCGCCGTCCCCGACATCGATAAAGCTAACACAAAGCGGATATCCGTCTGCCTCATCGGTAAAGTCGGAAATCCCGAACGCCTTATAAATATCCTTCCAAGCATTCGCCCCAAATGCGCCGAACGATATGAGCGCCGATATAACAGCGACAACTCCGCATACGGACGCGGCGACCGTCAGTTTGATTTTCCTTCTCCGCTGCCATTTCGCGACTTCGGTCAAGGAGGACTTATTCTTCGTTTTCATCTTTTACTTCCGGTGTATACACTATTATCAGGCTGAGAATACGCTGGTCGGCAACCTTTCGGATCGTTATCTCAAATTCCTTAAACACAAACTGCTCACCGGGTTCGGGAATATTCGCGAGCTGATCCAGCGCCCAGCCGCCGACGGAGTTGCTCTCTGTTTCAATATACCTCGCGGGCTTGTCAAAAAGCTCAAGCATATCGGGTATCGACATATCGCCGCTGACCTCATATTTATTATCGGAGATCTTCAGGAACATTCTTTCCTCTTCCTCGTCCTCGTCCCATATATCGCCTACTATCTGCTCAAGAAGATCCTCCATGGTAACAATTCCGAGGATACCTCCGTAATCATCGGTAACTACCGCAAGATGAATCTTATTATACTTAAAATCGGCAAGCAGAGCCGAGAGCTTCTTTGTCTTGTAGATAAAATGAGCGGGCTGGAGCATTGATTCTATATCGGGCTTCCCGTCGCTGTTTATCAGCGCCTCAAGGTAATCCCTCGTATGAAGGACACCGATAATCTTATCTATATTATCCTTATACACCGGTATGCGTGAATATCTTTCCTTCAGCACAAGCTCGGTGATCTCGTCTATCGGGTCATCAATATCTATGGCTACCATATCGACTCGCGGAGTAAGGATCTCCAACGCGGTCTTTTCGTCAAACTCGAGAGCGGATTGAACAAGCTCACTCTCCTGCTCCTCAAGCACGCCCTCCTCCTCAATGCTTTCGATTATGTATTTCAGCTCATCTTCAGTAACCGACGGCTCCGAGCTGCTGCCCTTTTTTGAAAATCTTTCATACAGCTTGTTTATACCCGTAAGCACAACGGTAATGGGAGTTAAGAGCACCATCAAAGCCCTGAGAATAGGAGCGGACATCATACAAATTTTTTCGGCGTTGTTTATCGCAAAATTTTTAGGCATAACCTCGCCGAATATAAGTACAATAATTGTAAGTATTACCGTACTTAGCACCGTACCCTCCGCCTCACCGAAAAGATTGACAAAAAATACAGTTGCCAGCGCCGAGTTGGCAATATTCACGACATTGTTGCCAACAAGGATAGTCGAAAGAGCCTTACTGTAGCGCTCGGAAACCGCGAGAGCTGTCTTTGCTCTCTTGTTGCCGTTATCGGCAAGATTTTTAAGACGAACCCTGCTTACTGACGAAAACGCCGTTTCCGTTGACGAAAAAAAAGCCGAAAGCACAAGCAATACAAAGCAGATGGTAACCGTTAACCAAGGATCCAAAAATAATCACTCCGT
>CAYLOD010000007.1:0-35925 GCA_964385235.1 uncultured Clostridium sp. | reverse complement strand
ATAAGCCGTCGTATAACAACGGCAGAATTATTCTGAAGCTTCATAACGCTTCAATGAAAAACTGCTCTTATTATATAAATAATCACGGCAGTTATATTTCTATTTTAGAAATATAACTTAAAATGATAACAAAAAAAGAATTTTTATATCTTTTACCAATTATTTTAAGTTATGAATCCCCGCAATCGATTTATTTTACTGACGACAAGCACCTTATCAAATATATTTTAAAATTAAACTTGATGAATTAAATTAAAAATGTTATAATTTAATGTATGTATCACGACCTGATTTGATAAACTAATCAAAGGAGGTCTGATATAATGAAAAATAATGAAAAAACCGACGACCAATATATAAGAAATCCTGCCGAGCCTGACGAAAAGCCGGATAAATCCGAGGAAATCAGCGAAAACGGCCCGACAAGCGAAAAGCAAACCGACGGAATAATCGAAACGGGGAGCATAATCGCCTCTAACGGAAAATATACTATCCACTGTCTTACAATAATCGGACAGATAGAGGGTCACTACATCCTGTCCTCGCAAAACAAAACCACAAAGTACGAGCACGTCATACCGCAAATAGTCGCTGTGGAGGAGGAGCCGAGGATCGACGGTCTTCTCGTGCTGTTGAATACAGTGGGAGGCGACGTTGAGGCGGGGCTTGCAATAGCCGAGCTTCTGGCGGGTATACGCAAGCCAACCGTTTCCATGGTTTTGGGCGGAGGTCATTCCATCGGCGTCCCTCTCGCGGTTGCCGCGAAAAAATCGTTTATTGCCCGTTCCGCGTCAATGACTATTCACCCTGTGCGCATGACGGGACTTATGCTTGGCGTTCCGCAGACCTTTGAATACTTTCAGCGTATGCAGTCGCGAATAACACGGTTTGTATGCGAAAATTCAGCGATAAAGCCCGAACGGTACAACGAGCTTGCTATGAACACAGGAGAGCTTGTTCTCGATGTAGGGACTATACTGGACGGCGAGGAAGCCGTTAAGGAAGGACTTATCGACAGCCTCGGAAACTTATCCGACGCGCTTGACGCACTGTACTCAATGATTGATAAGGAAAAGCATCAGCAGAAAAAACAGGCAAAGGCAAAATCCGCCAAATCATCTAAAAAGAAATAAGGCTTGCCCCGTAATAAGGCGCGGCTCCTGTCTAAGATGCGGGGCGGAGCCCGTCAGGGACAATTTGCCTGAGTTATATCTGCCTATGCGGGCAGATTACATATTTAACTTTAACGCACATCGGAGGATACATAATGAATATATTTGAAGCGATAGTTTTAGGCGCTGTACAGGGACTCACGGAGTTTCTACCCGTTTCGAGCAGCGGACATCTTGCGATTTTCCAGCATTTCTTCGGGATTTCCGAAAACAACCTTTTCTTTGATGTAATGCTCCACGTCGGAACCCTCGCGGCAGTCATTGCCGTATACTGGAAGCTTATACTCAGGCTGTTGAAAAGCTTTTTTCTTATGCTGAAAGATATTTTTACGGGCAAATTCAAGTGGAGCGAAATGGACGCCGACAGAAACCTTGTCATCATGCTTATAGTAGGTCTGATACCGCTGTTCCTGCTGTTTATCCCTGTCGGCGGAGGTATGAAGCTCAAGGATCTCGCGGACAAATGGTCCACAGACGGATACCTTATCATTACGGCGATCTCGCTGCTCGTCACAAGTTTCCTGCTCGTTGTCGGAATCAACGCGAACCGCAAGACAACGCTCCTGTACAAAAGCAAGGGAAAGCTCCGCCCCGACGGCGCGGGACGCAGAAAGTACAACATAATAGACGCTCTCTTCGTCGGCCTGTTCCAAACGGCAGCCGCTGTATTTCCGGGGCTTTCACGTTCAGGCTCTACACTTACGGCAAGTGAACTCCGCAGAATAAACAAGCAGAGAGCGCTCGACTACTCGTTTATTCTCGGCATTCCCGCTATTATCGCCGCGGCTCTCCTCGAGGGGAAGGACGCGCTCATGTCCCCCGATCCTTCGGCAGCGGAGATAGAATATCTTCCCGTGATTATCGGCGTTATACCGGCCGCGTTTGTCGGATTTTTCGCCATAAAGCTTTTTAAATGGCTTCTTACAACAAACAGAATGTACTACTTCGTTCTTTATACCGCGGGCGCGGGTCTTTTCTGCCTTGTAATAAGCATAATAGAACTTATTTCCGGTATTAACATTTTTACTCAGCAGCCCCTCACATTCTAACCCACACAGAAATCTATTATCAAGAGCGTGTCAGCATAAACACAATACCGCGGATTTTCGGGCATAAATTTAAGACGGTTAAGGACTTTCACTCGGTATTCCTGAAATTTTGCCGAAAATGTCCGTGCCGGGCTTGAGCTGACACGCTGTATTTCTAAACAGGAGGTAAAAAACTTGGCAGCAACCTCGGAAAAAGGCGATCCAAAGAGAAAAGCCGCATCAACAAAAAAACAGACAAAATCCAAGGCCCGGGCAGAGGCGGAGGCAAAAGAAATATTTCACAGGCGGATAACCTCTATCCTGATATTCGGCGCGGCGCTTATATTTTTCTTTCTGTTCGCGGTGCGCGGAGAAAAGCTGTGGCAAGCTCTTCATTCGTTCGTATGGGGAATGTTCGGCTTCTGCGGAATACTTATCCCGATATTTTTAGGATATACAGCGTACCAGCACGGAAAAAGCGAAAGACCGTACAGATTCGGTCTGAGGATATTTCTGGCAGCTTTGCTTGTGACATTACTTTCGACAGCGGTTTTTCTGTTCAGTCACGGCTCGGCAGACAACGGCATATTCAACGCTATCGGGGCGGCATACAGCGAAGGCACCGCATATAAGGGCGGAGGACTTTACAGCGCTATATTCGGCGCGCCACTCCTGGCTATGCTCGGAGCGACCGGCGCGCGCATAAGCGTGTCCATCATGCTGTTCATTGTTATCATGATAATTTCCGGCGCAACAATAATTAGCTTCGTTGATATTTTTAAGAAGCCCGTCGAGAATGTTTCCGGCAAAGTATCTGACAAGGTCGCTGAAAAGAAAAACAATATTTCAAAACGCCGCGAAGAAAAGCGCGAAAACAGAAATACCCGGCAGAACGAGGATCGGAATTCCATATACATTTACGGGAGGAAAGCTCAGGATAAAAATAACGGGAGTACGATTGACATTCCTCTGGACGACGAGCGTCACCCGTCAGATACATACGCGAAAACTGCCGATATAGTTTCCGACGGCTGTTTGCATGAGGAAATGATACCGGAAAATATGGACAGCTTATCCGTCACCGAAGTGGCCGTTTCTCAAAAAAAGCAAAGGAAAAACAAATTAAGCGAGTTCGCGGCTGCTGACGACTCTAAGATAGACGCCGCAGATGTCGTCGAGGACGGCTCCGAGGAAAGCCTGAACAACATACTGTCCGCGGAGGATTCACAAACGATTTCGGAAGCGCTTGAACGATTTAATCAGAGAAACAGGGTACGCAGGAGATTAAACGATGAAAGCGCCGAACCGTTCGAGATCGACACTGAAATCAGCAAAACAGTCGATGGAATGTATATCAAGCCGCCCGTAACGCTTCTCGACCCTACGCCTTATACAGACGAGGGCGATATCGCGTCGGAGCTTAACCATAACGGCAGTATGCTAATCGAAATGCTCGCGAGTTTCGGCGTCAAGGCAAGCATTGTAAATATATGCCGGGGGCCGTCCGTCACACGGTACGAACTTCAGCCCGCCGCGGGGGTCAAAATAAGCAAAATAACAAACCTTTCGGACGATATTGCCATGAACCTTGCCGCCGTCGGAGTAAGGATTGAAGCGCCTATCCCCGGAAAATCCGCCGTCGGCGTTGAAGTGCCGAATAAAGTGGTCAGTATCGTTAAAATGCGCGAGATTATTGAATCCCCTGAGTTTAACAGGGCGAAAAGCAATCTCACTGTAGCTTTGGGAAGGGATATTGAGGGCAATATAACGCTTGCCGATCTTGCAAAGATGCCGCATCTGCTTATAGCGGGCTCTACAGGTTCGGGTAAATCCGTCTGTATCAACTCAATGCTCATCAGTCTGCTGTACAAATCCTCACCCGATGAGGTAAAGCTTCTTATGATAGATCCGAAGGTCGTTGAGCTCGGAATATACAACGGTATCCCCCACCTTCTCGTACCCGTTGTTACAGATCCGAGAAAGGCGGCGGGCGCGCTGAACTGGGCTGTAAACCATATGCTTGAACGCTACAAGCTTTTTGCGGAAAATAACGTCCGCGATATAAGGGGCTATAATGCTCTCGTCGACAGGCTTAACGCGGAGAACGACGCGGAAGCTTACAATGAACAAGAGGACTCCGACCCCGAGGAATACGAGATGCCGCAAACGCCCGAGGAACGCCAAATGATGGACGCCGCCCTATATGAAGCCGAAACGGGCGGAGAAAAACCGAAAAGGGAAAAACGAAAAAAGCTCGAGCAGATACTTATCGTCATTGACGAGCTTGCAGACCTTATGATGGCGGCGCCAAGCGAGGTTGAAAACTCTATATGCCGTCTTGCGCAGATGGCGCGCGCGGCGGGTATGCACCTCGTTATCGCCACACAAAGACCTTCTGTCGATGTCATTACGGGTATTATCAAGGCTAATATTCCCAGTCGTATAGCCTTTGCCGTAAAATCACAGGTGGATTCGCGAACCATACTTGACACGGCGGGAGCGGACAAACTGCTCGGACGCGGCGATATGCTGTTTGCACCTATCGGCGCGTCAAAGCCCAAGCGTGTTCAGGGGTGTTTCGTAAATGATGAGGAAATAGAGCGTGTAATCAACTTTGTGAAAAATTCGAGAGTGACCGAATACGATGAAAAAATCGCTCAGGAAATTGAAAGCAGCACGATTGCCGAAAAAAGTGAAAAAAATACCGATACGGCTGACGAATCGGATATGGATCCAATGATGGAGGAGGCCATAAAATGTGTTGTCGAGGCGGGACAGGCGTCAACCTCCCTTCTGCAAAGGCGGCTTCGGCTCGGATACGCGCGTGCCGGCAGGCTTATTGACGAGATGGAAACGCTCGGCATAGTAGGTCCTTATGAGGGTTCCAAACCTCGGCAGGTTCTTATAACCCAGCAGCAATATCTTGAACGCTGTATGGCGAGGGGCGACGTGCCTATAAGTGACAATAATGAGGAAACGCTCTGACGTGAAATGACTGTGTCGAAAGCATCTGCTTTTCCGCATTAAATACAGGTGAAAATATATCGGAGATATGCGCAATGTTAAATAAGACGCTTTTATGCCGCGTTGAACGGCATAAAAGCGTCTTTGTATATAAATCGTTCTTTTAAAAAATCATTAAAAAGTTCTGACCGGCATGGCTTCAATAAGAGACTTGCCATATCGTTATATTAAATCATCAGTCGGAATTATCCTGAACAAAGGCGTCTGCGAATATATAACGGGCTGATTCGCGTGAAAGAATACGATTCCGTTGAGCGGAGCGATTATCTTGTCTGTCGCTTCACCTGTGTACGGATCCATAATCTCGGCAAGTAAATCGCCTTTCTTTACTCTCGAATCAACATCGGCATACCGGATAAAAACTCCCGCCGTAGCCGACTTGACATTTACAAGCGTACTTCCCTCAATAAACTGAGATATATAGCCCTCATGACATTTGTAATCAATTATGCCACGCTTGTTAAGAAAGCTCAAAACGGCATTGATTGCTTCTCTCGCGCTTACAATATCAATGCTGTCAGTAGCGTTCGTATAGATTGAAAATGCTTTTGTTTCCCATAGCTGCCAGTTGTAGTTTAAAGTAGTTGTATCATACGGCTTCGCGTCTCTTCTGAATACATATGGCAGACCGAAATCCTTTGCAAGCTCAATGTTCTCAAAGCCTGTTTTCATCATTCTGACGTGCGGAATAAAGCTCCCCTGCATATAAAAGCTTGTGAACTGTATCCCGTATTCATATGAATTTACATTTTCAAAAACGCCCGCCGCTATCCTCTGAGTAGTTTCTCCGAGATTATAGCCGGGGAACATTCTGTTTATATCCGTGTTGTCTGTTGACCAAAAGCGCTTGCCTATGTTCATAGAGTAGCTGTTAATCGTCGGGATAACCATAACAGACCTGCCGTATTTAATCTTTCCGTTATGCTCAAGCTGCCTGAAAACACTGATAAGCTGAGAGCAGATATACAGCTGCTGTACCTCGTTGCCTCGTGTCGCTCCTACAATGCAGACTGAATTTTCGCCCTCACCGAATGAATATCCCTTGATCCTCATATTATCTCTGTATACGGAGTTAAGCTCAAATAAAATTTTTTCCTTCATAGCACACCTCACGCAAGTATTCTCGCAATCAGCGAGCCTTCAGATACAATCGGATATTCGCGCAGGGTGAAAACTATTCCTTTGGCGGGCGAGAGTATTCTCTCGTTGATTTCACCTGTGAGAGGATTGAGAATATCTCCGATATGATCCCCCGTTCCGACGTTTTTCCAATGTTTGACGGCGGGCAGAAAAACTCCGGACCTACCCGCATTGATGAATGAAACCTCGCCGTCCTCGGATATAATAGGATTTTTGGGTTCGGGAGCATCGCCGCTCCAAATGCCAAGTTCTTTCATGAGCGCGAAAATACCGTCTACAAGCTGATCTCCGTATTTTTTTGTAATTCTCATTCCGACGCCCATTTCGACGACAAGCGCAGGTGTGCCGATTACATTCAGCGAGTAGGCAAGAGTCGATTCAAGTACTGTCGCCGAAGCGTGAATCCATATATAGTCCACGTTCATAAGCTTTGCCAGCGGCAGAAGGCTGTCGCGCGACAATTCGTTTATCCTGATCTGCGGGATCTCCTCAAGAAAAATATTGCTCGCGTGTATATCAATCACCGCCGCGCTGCCGCTCAGATCGCCGATGATTTTTGAGGCGATATATTCCGGCATTGAGCCGTTTTCCGAGCCGGGGAAAACTCTGTTCATATCCAGGTCAAAGCCCGGTATGCCTCTTGTGATAGAGTCGATTCCGAGCGGATTTATCGCGGGATAAACATCGACAATTCCCGTAAGGCAGTCGCGGCTTTCCCTGATTCTGCGCTGCAGTTCATAGCAGACATATTGTCCCTCGAGCTCGTCTCCGTGCGTACCTGTCACTATACTTAACCTTTTTTCTCCGCCTTTAACTCCGCCCTTGGGAACCAGCCGGTTTTTTTGTATCATAAGTTTTTCGTCGATCGGCAGACCGACGGACACTACCGTTTCAACCATCTTATCAATCCTTTTTATATTTCTTCGACACTTACAGATTCACTCTGATCCTGAGCGCCGCATCCGTAAAAGCAGCCGCGTATAACGGAGCAGTCGCTTGAATCTCTGCCGCAGGAAACCCTTATGTAGTCCTCGTCTACAAGCTTGTTGTTTGTGGGGTCAAACCCGTACCAATAACCGTTGCACAGGGCTTCAACCCATGCGTGTGACGAACCCTCGCCGAGCATCATGCCCACGGTATAACGTGCGGGTATGCCTTCCATTCTGAGCAGGGACAGCATAATGTGGGCATAATCCTGACACACGCCTTTTCCGAGGGTAATCGCGTTTTCGGCTGTTTCGTGAATCCCGGTAGCCTCTGTATCATATAAAAACGTGTCGGAAATTGTTCTCATGATATGCAGAGCCTTGTCATATGCGCCCGAAAGAGTGCCGAGTTCAAGCCGCTTATAATATTCAGCAAGCCTTTCTCCCGGAGCGGTAAGCCTTGTCTGCACTTTAAGCAGGGAATACTCAGGCGGACAGCTCGTGTACTCCTCTTTAATATCAAGACCCGTTTCGGCCTCTCCGCTTATAACCACATCAAACCTGTCGTGAGCTTCCTCTATAAGTCCGTAGATTTTTTTGTTGCCAAAGTTATCGTCTGAAAAACTGTAATTTTCAAAACCGGAAATATGAATATCAAGGCCGCTGATTTTTTGTCTGTCCGTATCCTTGGGCAAAAACATTACCGTAAAGCTGTGGTGGGTTATCGGTGAGCTGTACTTTGCGTTCAGCCTGTAGGTGAATCTTAGCTTTTTGATAGTACCACTCTTTTCATTTTTTAATAAGATTTCTCAGCAGATTCTTTATATTGAGATAATTCAGCTCATTTTCCGAAAGCATATTGTCGATTGTGTATATTATGCTCTCGTCATATCTCATTTTTGACTTTGCCAGAAACTGCTTCATTCTCTTGTATTCTTTTTTTATGTCATTTTCGGGCTGTTCCAGACTCAGATACAGATCAAGCCTTTCTAAACCCTTGCCGAGCTTAATGATATTTCTGACCTGTTCGTTGTCGATTATATCGTTTACACAGCCCCAAAAGGCTAAGATATGATCGTTCGAAAGCATGAGATCGGGGATTTTTGCGTTGCCTTTTTCCGCATTGTGAATGTCGTCGATAGCAAGCTGAATATACGCCATTGTTTCAGTGCCTATGTAGTCCCTCATTACGATAGCGTTGTCATATGCCCTGTTAAGATTTGAAATTATCGAGTTGGGATCACTCTCGTCAAAGGGATATGACTTCATAAAGTTTTCCTTTGAGCCGTAAACATTCGGGATTCCGATTTTACGGCAAAATCCGGCATAAAGTTCAGGATCCGAGTCGATCATCATATCCATGCTCTTGAAAAAGTATTTTAATGTTGTATGAACCCTCTCTGTGTATCTGCCGAGCCAAAAAAGATGGTCGCATTTGTCTACTGTGATAATATCCATGTGTCTTTAAAACCTCCGCCTTGTGATGAATTTACTATGAATGAATCAGGATTTCTTGAAAATCTTGTAAGTCCGCCGGGCCAGACCTTTGTATCTTCTCCGGTAAGAATAAAGGCGCGCAGATCCGCCTTTCGCGGAACTTTATCGCCTGATTTGTCAAGAATATCCAAATCGTAGAAGTCAATAACTTCCTGAGCAATGAATCTTCTCGGTTCATTTTTCAGAAGCGTTATAAACTCTTCCTTTTTTTCCTTAGTCAGGGAACTGCCGAACACGACGCCATAGCCGCCCGCCTCTGCGACGTCCTTAATTACAAGCTTATCAAAATTTTCGAGAACGTATTTCATATCATTCTCATAGTAGGGAAGATATGTGGGGGCGTTCATCAGAACCGCGTCCTCGCCGAGATAATACTTTATCATCTTCGGCACAAAGTAATAAATTCCCTTATCGTCCGCGACGCCGTTGCCGGGAGCGTTGATAAGCGCGACATTACCCTTCTTGTACGCTTCAAAAATGTGCGGGATACCGATCACGCTTTCCTCATAAAATGTCATTGGATCAAGATATTCATCGGAAATCCTGCGATAAACAGCGCCGACTCTCTGCTTCCTGTTATTGTAATCTATATAGTACACATTGTCGTTTTCGCAGACTATATCTTTGCCTGTTGTCAGTACCGCGCCTGTTTTCTCGGCGAGATAGGAATGTTCAAAGAACGCTGCGTTATATCTGCCCGGTGAGAGAATAACATTTATTCCGCCTGTATTTACATAGTCCATTACTCCCTTCAGCAGGTCGGCGTAGTTTCTGTTATCAACAACGCTGTTGTATGTAAAAACATCGGGAGTGCTTTTTCTCTGCAATTCTCTTGCGATCAACGGATAGGACGCGCCCGACGGAATCCTTAAATTATCCTCAAGTATATACCAGTTGTTGTCCTTTGACTGAACGAGGTCAATGCCCGAAATATGGCTGTAAATATTTTTCGGAGGAATTACACCGTCGCATGGAACCAGAAAGCCCTTGGCAGAATAAATAAACTCCTCGGGAATCACCCCGTCCTTAACGATACGCTTCCCTCCGTAAATATCCGAGAGAAAGCAGTTCAGCGCGTTTACACGCTGTCTCAAGCCCTTTTCAAGATATATGTACTCATCGTGTTCAATGATCCTCGGTATAGGATCGAACGGAAAAAGCTGCTCCTTAAACTCTCCGTTCTTATAAATTCCGAATTTCACTCCGTATCTTGCAAGCAGTCTGTGTATGGTTTCCGCGTTATTTATAAGATCTTTCATATCTTTCATATCTATTCCCCCGAAAAAAGCAAAAAGCGCTTCCCATTTTTGTGGAAAACACCTTTGTTTATATGGTTATTCTATCACCATTAAATGTTTATGTCAATAATAAATGTAAAAATATAATATTTGCGGGTCTGCGTATTCCAAAGTTTTTCAGACTGAACGTCATTATATTGCTTCTTTGGAATTTACTTTGGAAATCCGCCGTGTTTTACAGCTATCTAACAACACTGCTTGTATTTTTTTCGCGAAGATATGTAGCCTCAAGATCCGCAAGATGCAGCTTGACGGCAAGGGGATACTTCTCGTAGGCATGACTTATTGAAAAGCCCCCGCCCTTGGCGGCATCGTCAAAGCCTCCCATGTGCCAGCGTATAGCCATAGCCTCGCTTGTTTTCAGCCTCATAAAGCGCTCGATAAGAAACACCGATTTCTCACCGTGTCCGTACGGAAACTGATCATCAACAATGTAGTACGGCACCTTTTCCCACTGTCCTGTCAATTCGTTCTTCACGTTTTTCTCCGAAACCTTGTAGAACTGTGCCTTGCACAAATCGTGAAGCAGTGCGCAGATAGCAAAACTCTCCTCGCTGTCCTTATTATCCTCGAAATATCTCTCTCGGAGAACCTTATACACATTGAGGCTGTGCATAAGCAGCCCGCCCTCGCAAGCGCAATGATAACGCGAGCTTGCGGGCGCGGTAAAGAAATCTGTCTTTTCCAGCCACTCTAAAAGTTTCTGCGCCCCCGGACGCTTTATATTGTCGTTATATATTTTCAAAAATTCTTCTTTATCCGTCATAATAACCTCATTTTAAATCACCGTTGTAGTGCGCTCTGTCTCCGCCTATAAACTTAGGACGTGTACGCGCGCTCGTTATATTTGCTTTTCCGATAGTCTTGACTGAAAGCGTAAGCGGAACGGCAACCTCCCTCAGGTGCATACCTATCAGTACTCCACCAATGTCTATTCCCGCGTCAGCCTGTATATGTTCGACCGCTACAGGATCATCAAGCGTATTGTAGGTTACAGTCGCAAAGGAACCTCCCGCTTTTGGCTGCGGCACAACATTAACCTGCGGCTCACGGAGCTTATCGGCAGCGGCGCGTTCGGTAATGATCGCTCTGTTGAGGTGCTCACAGCACTGTGCGGCAAGATAAATGCCCCTCGATTTAAGTTCGGGATATATTCCGTCAAATACCGCCTGTGCTGTCTCCATACTTGAGGCTGTGCCGTAGCTCTCTCCCTTAACCCTGCTTGAAGAACAGCCGACGACAAATATATCACCCTCGCCTATCCCCGATTGCTCGATTATATCGAGGACAGCAGTTTTAGCCTGCATGGTCAGTTCATCATACATAAAAATCGCTTCCTTAAAAACCCTGAAAATACAGCGCAAGGCATTCCGTTCACAAAAACAAGTGCAAACAGAACGCCTAAACCCTGAAATATATTATTATACTATTGTCCCGGATTATTCCTCCGCCTTATCTTCCTTATCGGCAGATTCGGAAGCTTCAGCGGTTTCAGACGCTTCAGCGGCGGCTTCAGACGCTTCAGCGGTTTCGGAGGCTTCGGCGGCTTCAGACGCTTCAGCGGTTTCGGAGGCTTCAGAAACTTCAGACGCTTCGGCGGCTTCAGACGCTTCAGCGGTTTCGGCAGCTTCAGACGCTTCAGCGGTTTCGGCAGCTTCAGGCGCTTCAGCGGTTTCGGCGGCTTCGGAGGCTTCATTCTCAAGGAGCGCCCTTATGGAAAGGCTGATACGCTTATTCTCAAAGTCTATATTCGTGATTTTGACCTTGACCTTGTCGCCTATGCTGAGAACATCCTGCGGCTTCTCGATTCTTTCCTTTGAAATTTGAGAAATATGAATAAGACCGTCAATGCCGGGGAGTATGTTAGCGAACGCGCCAAAGTCTGTAATGCCTACAACAGTGACCTCTGTAACAGTACCCTCGGGATAGTCACGCTTGAGGATCTCCCACGGATTGTCCTCTGTTTTCTTATAGCCGAGCGAGATCTTGCCCTTTTCCCTGTCGAGATCCTTGATATAGACCTCAACCGTATCGCCTACGTTTACGACCTCCGACGGATGCTTGATGCGTCCCCACGAAAGCTCGGAAATATGAATCATACCGTCAATTCCGCCAATGTCAACAAACGCGCCGTATGACGTGAGTGACTTAACAACGCCTGTGTACTTCTTGCCGATTTCAGCGGTTTCCCAGAACTTGTCCGCGAGCTTTTTGCGCTCCTCCTTAAGGATAGCGCGTATAGAGCCGACAGCACGTCTTCTGCCCCTGTTTACCTCAATGATCTTGAACGTAACTTCCTTTTTAAGAAGATTCTCAAGCGGCTCTCCTCTTGTGGCGGTAGCCTGAGATGCGGGAATAAATACACGGACACCGTTAGCCGTTGCGATGACGCCGCCCTTAACAACGTCGGTCACAAGACCGGTAACAGGTGTATCATCTTCATTGGCCTTTACAATTTCGTCCCAGCCCTTGATTGCGTCAAGACGCTTTTTGGAGAGCATGATCGTTCCCTCCTGATCATTTGTACGCATGATCAGCAGGTCAAGCTCGTCGCCGACCTTAACAATATCCTCAGCCTTGGCATTCGGATCGTTGGAAAGCTCCTCAAGCGGAATAAATCCCGCCTGCTTTCTGCCGACGTCTACATAAACCTCGTTGGGGGCTATGCCGACAACAACACCGTGCACCTTCTCATCTGTATTTAAATTTTTGAGAGACTCCTCAAGGAGCTCCGCAAAGTTAGGTTCTGCCGTGTTTTCTGTTTTCTCAATGTTTTCTGTCATGGTATCAAGTACCTCCTTAATAATCCTTGCGGGGGTAGACGCTCCCGCAGTAATGCCTATTTTTTGAGCATCAACCGTATCTATGTCATCAATCTCAGCAGCGCTTTCAATTAAAAAAGTCCTCTCGCATTTGCTCTTGCAAACCGAGTACAGTTTTGCCGTATTTGAACTTTGTCTGCCGCCTATGACAACCATAATGTCGGATTTAGAGGCAAGGTCTTCTGCCTCTGATTGTCTAATTGATGTCGCATTACATATTGTATCAAATATTCGAGCGTTTGTATATAGTTTTTTGAGAGATTTTAAACAATTTTTCCATTCTTTTACGTCATATGTCGTTTGAGCTACAACGCACAGAGGAATATTTTCAACATTTGGAATTTTTTTTGTTATTTCTGCCAATTCCTCACTGTTTTTAAAAATATAATATTTTCCCTCGCAATAACCTACTATGCCCTGAACCTCCGGGTGGTTTTTATCCCCCGCTATCAGAACCGTTCTCCCCTCCCGGGAATTTTCGGCAACTATCTTATGAATTTTTTCTACGAACGGGCAAGTAGCGTCAGCATACAATATGCCCTCACGTTCAATTTCGTCTATTACATCTTTAGACACACCGTGTGAACGTATAACGAGCGTTCTGCCCGTACCGATGACGTCGGAGGGACTGTTTGCTATTTTAACGCCGCGCTCCGCCAGCTCGGCAACCATATGCGGATTATGAATAATAGGCCCGAGTGTTGAAACGCTCCTTCCCTTGTCAAGGAGATCGTTCACTATTGTTACAGCTCTGTTCACTCCGAAGCAGAATCCCGCCGATTTTGCCAAAACTATTTCCATGTTCAGCCTCCAAAAGCAATTCAATCTCTTTTGAAACCTTATGTGAAAGCTCGCGGCACTTTCTTGAACACTGTCCGCTCTCACGAACAACAGATATTTTATTGCCTATTCTTACGGTAACGCGTTTAAAAGGGCGTATCGAGCCCTCAAAATATATTGACACGGGTATAATGCCGCTGCCTGTCCTCATAGCAAGAAGCGACGCGCCCGACTTCATATTAAAGCTCTTTTCGTCGTGTATGATTTTCCCCTGCGGGAATATGCCGACCGCGCAGTTGCTTTCGAGAAGTTCCTCCGCGCGCGAGAGCGCTCTCCTGTCCGCGCTTTGACGAGAAACGGGGAAAGCCCCCAGAGACTTCAAAAGCCATGCGAACAGCCTGCCGTGATCCGTAAAAAGCTCCGACTTCGCCATATAATATATTCGGCGTTTTATCGCACAAGAGAGAATAACGGGGTCTAAAAGAGAGCGATGGTTAGAGCAGATTACCGCCCCGCCCTCGAAATTTACGTCGCCGATCACTTTAACGCGAAAAAGCGGGATAAAAATGATCCTCGCAATCGCCCTCAGGAAAAAGTACATGATATGAGCTTCCTTTCAGATATTCTCTCACATAAAATCCCAAACGTGTTTTATACAGAAATTATGTACTTCTAAACACCTCGCGGCTCATTCGCGTTTTATCAGTCATTTCCCGTCGGACAGTTCCTCGTTTCGCATTTCCTTTATCCTGTCCATTATAATATTGCTTGCGTTGCGGTATTCCTGACGGTCGCCGTTTTTTATGCCGAGTTCCTCAACGGTAATCGGCTTTCCCCATGAAATAGTAACCTTCCTGAAAATCCTGACCTTTTTATCCTTGGGAGTTATACACACGGGAATGACAGGCACGTTCATCTGATACGAAACGATAGCCGCTCCCGAACGCGGGCGCGAAAGCTCGCCTGTTTTAGAACGCGTGCCCTCGATAAATATCCCGAGCAGCTTGCCCTCGGATACGATTTTTTCGGCTTCATTTATAGCCTTGCCGTCGCCCGCGCCGCGTTCGACCGGGAAAGCTCCGAGAGTTCTTATCAGCTTTGCGAGAAATTTATTCTCAAAAAGCTCCGCCTTTGCCATATAAAAGATCTGACGCTTCTGCGTCAGCGCCAAAAGCACGGGGTCATAATTTGAAAGGTGGTTCGACGCGACTATGAAAGCGCCCTCGTCGGGAACATTGTGCCTGCCCTTTACCTTATAGAAAAACAACAGCTTGAATATCGGAATCACTATGATTCTTCCGACTACATAAAGCGGATTTCGTTTCATCTGATTTTCTCCTCAACGATATTAACGAGTTTCCCGACAGCCTGCTCAAGGGTCATATCCGAGGTATCGAGGACTATTGAATCCCCGGCGGGCTTTAACGGGGCTATATCACGGTGGGAATCGTTGTAGTCTCTTGTTATTATATCCCTCAGAACCTCGTCATAATCAGCCGTAATTCCTTTTTCCGCAAGCTGTGCCACTCTGCGTCCCGCGCGTATTTCGGGCGACGCCGTGAGGAATATCTTTACATCGGCGTTCGGGAGAACGACGGTGCCTATGTCCCTGCCGTCCATGAGGACATTGTCTGTTTTCGCAAAATCCCTCTGCATATCAAGCAGATACGCTCTCACAGCCGGAATAGCCGAAACCTTTGACGCCATCATTGACGCCTGCTCGGTACGAATTTCAGACGATACATCCTCACCGTTCAAAACAACGTGCTGTTCTCCGTTTAAAAAGACAATGCCGATGTCTGTTTTTGAGAGAAGCTCTGAAACCTCATTTTCATCATCTGTATCGGTATTGCTCCTTGCCGCCGCGAGTCCTATCGTCCTGTAAAGAGCGCCTGTATCCACATAGATAAAGTGCAGCCTTTCCGCCGCAGCTCTTGCTACAGAGCTTTTGCCCGCTCCCGCAGGTCCGTCGATAGCTACTGAAAACATTTATATCATCCTTTCATCATTTTAAATATTTATATGTTCTGTCAAATCAGTATGCAGCAGATTCTCCCGCGACAACTCCCGTTGAAAACGCTATCTGAAGATTGAAGCCCCCGGTATACGCGTCTATATCCATTACCTCGCCCGCAAAATAAAGACCCGAAACGAGCTTTGATTCCATAGTTCTCGCGTCGATCTCTCTGACATTTACACCGCCGGAGGTCACTATCGCTTCGGTTATCGGCCGAAAGCCCCTTATCGTTACAGGGAATGCCTTTAACAGTTCTACAAGCCTGCGGCGTTCGGTACGGGTTATCCCGTTGCATTTTTTGTGCGGCGGTATCCTCGACAGCTCGACGATAACGGGTATCAGTTTTTGCGGAAGCAGTTTATCAAGAGCATTTATAAAGTCCTTGTTTTTGAACTCCGCAAAGTCCTTCAGGAGCCTTGAGTTAAGCTGCTCCTTTGTCAGCGCGGGCTTCAGGTCAATCATGATTTTATATTGGCACCTTTCGGGCTCTGTCATATGTGACGACGCGCTTAAAATAACAGGACCGGAAAGCCCGAAATGCGTAAACAGCAGCTCCCCGAAGTCTGTATAAACGACCTTATTCTGATTTGTATCAAGGACATCTATCTTCACGTTTTTAAGGGTAAGCCCCATCATATCCGCGCAGTAACTCTCATGTGCCAAAAGCGGCACGAGAGAGGGTTTTATCTTGGTCACAGTATGCCCCGCCTGACGGGCGAGAACATAGCCGTATCCGTCGCTGCCTGTTTTGGGATATGACGCCCCGCCGCAGGCAACTATGACGCTGTATCCCAAGTATTCCTTGCCGTTAGCGTCCTTAACGCCGCAGATAATGTCATCTTTTATTATAAGCGATTTAATATTTTTTTCGCAAATGACACATCCGGAATCTTCAGCGCATTTTACAAGCGCGTCGACAATATCGCGGGCATTGTCGGAAACGGGAAAAACACGGTTTCCGCGCTCTTTTTTCAGTTTAACGCCCAGCGATTCAAAAAAATCCATCGTGTCCTCCGGGGCAAAACGATCGAGCGCGCTGTACAGGAAACGGGGATTAGTCGGAACATTCCTGATGACGGTATCTATATCGCAGTCATTTGTTACGTTGCATCTGCCCTTGCCGGTTATAAGGAGCTTTCTCGCGGGCTGCGGATTTTTTTCAAAGACAACTACGTCGGCGCCTTTCCTCGCGGCATGGATAGCCGCCATAAGACCCGCCGCTCCGCCGCCTATTACAAGTACCTTTTTACCTTGTGACAAGTGAGTCATCCTCCCCGCTCTTTTTGTAAACCTTATACTGTGACCAGATCTCCTCAAGTGTATTAAAGGTTCTCTCCACCTCGTCGCGGCGGCTCAGAACGGTCGCCACGATAAGGGCGTTTATCATGCCGAGCGGCGCTACAAGAGAATCGACGACGCTTGCCATGCCGCTTCGCGCGAGAAGAAGATAGTCGGCGGAATCAGCAAGCGGACTTATGAGGCTGTCAGTCAAGGCGATTGTCTTTGCACCGCGTTTCCTTGCTGTTTCTACCGCGAAAACAGTCGCCTTTGAATATCTCGGAAAGCTGATACCTATGACAACATCATCGCTGCCGACACGCATGAGCTTTTCGCTTATTTCTGTTTCACTGTGTGTGCTTATGACTGTAACGTTTCCGAAAATCATTGAATAATAGTAGCCCAAAAAATTCGCAAGAGCCTCGGAGCTTCTTACCGCGAAAATATATATCCGACGGGCTTTCGATATTGCGCCGACGGCTTTATAGAAGTTTTCCTTTGAGGTTTCCTCTATCGTAGAGTTGATATGCTCTATCTCCTCTTGCAGAATGAATTGCAGCACGTCCTTTTGTCCGATACGCTTTGCGGTAACATCTATCCGCTGAACTGACGTCAGTTTTTCGCGTATCAGTTCCTGCATAGCGTGCTGAAGCTTCGGATAGCCGCCATAGCCCAGCTCCGTAGCAAAGCGCACAACGGTGGATTCGCTGACGCCGACGGCGGCGCCTAACTTGGAAGCCGTCATGAACGCGGCTTCATCGCAGTGTTCCGTTATATACAAAGCTATCATGCGTTGTCCCTTTGAAAAATTATTCAATTGCTTTTCGATTTTTGAAAGAAGGTTTTCAGCCATCATACCACCGCCTGTTTTTTGCGCCTGTTTGAGTCATAAATAATCATACCATAAAAATTTCCAATTTACAACGCCCAGAGCAAATATTCCGGCTTGCGGTCGAATTGAACACAGCGCGTTTTGATACTGAATAATGTTATTTTATCCGCTGTAAGACCGAGGCCTTCGACAGCTTTGAAAATATGTTTTATTGCCTTGTTTATTAAACACCCGTGAATTGACAAAAGCACTAAATTAACTTATACTTAATTTAAGGAGAAAATCCGATATTTATGATAATTAACGGGAATTCAGGTGAAATCTATGAGGGTTGTTGATATTAGAAATTTTTTCGAGGACAGGCTGATAGAGCTTTTTGAAATAAACGATTCTTTCATATATTATACAGAGGAAAAAATACAAGGCGACAAAAGCAACCTGTATATTCTTGAGTATGACCGGGATACCCGCCGCGAAAGACTTGTAACAAATTATACTCTTGAGGATTCCTCGTTCGTGCAGCATATTTTCGCGTTTAAAGAAACAATTATTCTTGTCCTTGAAAACGGCTCGAGCAGTATCTGGCTGGTAGAAATCGACAAGCGCAGCGGCATGGAGCTTACTCGCAAAAAGCTTGTTTTTACTGGCAGATTCTACGAATGTAAAGCCCTCGACGCGAATAATCTGCTTATTGTGACAGCCTCCGATAAGGAGAGCAGAGAGTTCTTTAAACGGTACAAGAAGATAACCGGGTGCGATACGCTTGCTTATATTTATGATATTGATGAAGATAAAAAATACTTCATCAGATGTCCCCTTATATCAAAGGTGGGCTGTGACGGTCTGCTGCCCGCTGCGACAGGCCGGGGCGAAAAGCTGATCATACTCGACCCGTGGGGCGACGAGGAAACAAAGTCATACTACTTTAATGAGCAGAGATGGATAAGCATTGATGTTCGTGATAATATCTGGATATGTGATATGGCGGACGCTCTCGGCGAGCTTAAAAACGGAAAGGACAAGCTGACTGTCCGAAGCATCGCAAGCGCCGATATAAAGGGAATGATCAGATTCGCCGCCATACACGATAATAAGCTCTATATGAAAGCGACTCACTTCAAGTCGGGGCTTGAAAAAATCTGCGTCTATAATATCGAGGACGGCTCGATTGCCTCGGTCGCGGAACTTCCGCCGTGTGAGTATGACGACGAGTTTTACTATACGGACAAAAGCTCCGGCAATACATACAAGCTGACGGATAACGGCGGCTGCACGGAGGCGGACGGCATGGGCTTTGAATTTAACGCGAGATATAACAGCTCGCTCGGAGAGTTTGCCGCCTGTATAGACAGGCGGTTTATAATAGCCAAACTCGGCGACAGGGATTTTAACATTATAGACACAAAGACAGGTATAGTCAACGAGTATGAATGCAAGTTTGAAATTTGCGGTGATACATTGGTTATTTATTAAAAATCATGAACGATTATTTCTGAAACCACGGTTTGTTTTATGCAAATCGTGGTTTTTAATATATTAAATTGTGTTTTTATTGAGTTTTTTGTTGACTTTTAAAAAGTTGTGATATAATACGAATCGGTTTGAAAATAATTCAATTTGTAATGTTTTTCAACCAAATTTTACAAATATTTAAGAAAGAGGTAATTAAAATGAAAAAAATATGGCATGAAGGCTATCAGAAGCCTGTCGGGACAAAGACAGCCGACGGATACGTATACCGTTATAAACAGAAGTAATAATTATGAAGACATTGGAATTAGTATTCACGAGGTTATGTTACAGCTTTAAGCAGAACAAGTCCGTGTTCATCTTTTTTCTGATCGGTTGCTTTATATGCTCGCTTTCGCTCATCTTCCTTTACGGCAATCAACTTTCTCCAAAAGTCTACGAAGTCTATGACTCAGCATCTTTTTCCGAATATTCCGTCATATTCAACGAGCCTGCCCCGTATGAGAATGTTGTAAATAATCCGCTGCTCAAGTCGGACATCATTCTCGATACGGATATTTCTTTCGATATGGCGGGGGACGATATTCCGAAAAAGGAAATGAATTTAGAGTCTTTTGATGACATCGACGGGTTTTATAAAATGACGTGCAGTCTGACCGGCAAGTATGAACTGCTTAAAGGAAACGGACGTGTCAATTTTAAGGACGATGAGCTGAAAGAGGGAAAGAACGTCATTATTCTTCCCTCTGATCGTACCAATCCGTATAACATAAAAAACGGCGATAAGATAACGGTGGCGGGCAGAGAGTACGAGGTCATCGGTATGTGTACAACGTCATTTAATTTCTATATTCCCCCCGAAACCTTTAAAAAATACGGCTATCCCGTGGATCATCTGGTTATACGAACGACAAAGCATATGAGCAGAGCGGACAACAGCCGGTTCATCGCGGATATTCATAATGCGTTCCCCGACAGTACACTCGGTATTTCGCCGTCGGCAGAATACGAAGCAGCCGACAGAAACGCACCGTACGAAATCAATAATATTATCTGCGAGTTTATCGTCGCCACTCTGTCGTTTATGTTCCTGATGAAATATATAATCGACAGCAGCAATTCGGAAAACATAATTTATTCAATGGTCGGCGCGACGAGAAAAAGAATATTCGCTATCGTGCTGATCGAGAACATTGTGATCTACGGCGCCGTCGCGTCGTTGGCGTGTGTCGTACACAAGCTTTTGTACAAATCGTTTTTCGATCAGATAAACGTATACAGGGGTATCACATATACACTTACCGACTATGTCATAATTGTTCTCGCCGTTATTGTGCTGTCGTGTATAGTGTCTTTGCCGTTTATATTCAGTTGCCTGAGAAATTCCATCATCAAAAACAAGAATAAATACGACTGAATTACGGGAGGATAAAAATGAAGAACTTGAGATTGATTTTTGAGTTTTTCGCGGAAAACAAAGTATCGACTGTAATAGTGGTTATCATATATACCCTCGTTTTGTTTTTTGCGAACGATTCCTTTGGGCGGTATCGCTATATCACATATACGCGCGACCTGTTGCAAAGGACCGAGACGCCCGACAGTCTGTACTGTATGCCGAGCGTGAACGAATATGATATGATGATTTCGGAATCCGACGACCCGTACGGCGATTTTTTGGACGTTATTGAGGAGGGCGCTAAAAAATATAAAGCGTACACGCCTTTTTCCCGCACTAAATCTTTATCGGCCAGGTTTAACGGCGTCAATATAAATTGCAACTGTTTCACCCCCGAGATGGTGGAGAAATACCGTCTGCCGTTATCAAGCGGCAGCTGGCTCGCGATGAACAAAAAAAGCGACGGCAGGTGCTTTAACGTTATAACCTCCGGATATCTTTTCGACTACCTGAGGGTGGGCGATATCGCCGAAATTAAAGTGGGCAAAGATTTCAATTTAAGATTTAAAATCGTCGGAAAGCTTGCCAATCCCGACATAGTTCCCACATACAACGCGGCGGGAACAAACTTGGATTCAAACTTCCTGTACCAAAGGCTCGACGGGCTGATCATCATGGAGTCGGACGAACTTGAAAAGGCTGTTAAGGAAGCGGGCGCATCATGGAGTACTTCGACAAACTTTATGACCGCTTACAAAAGCGGTTCGTCACAGAAGGAAAAGGACGAATATCTGAAATATTTCGAGGATAGCTTTTCCGTCGCGTCCTATGATAAAATAATGGACGAGAGCAACAAAAATGTTGACTATGCGATGAGAAATTCCATTCCGATACCTGTTTTTATGCTGGTTATAGCGAGCATCGCGCTGCTGAGCGTTTCCGTACTCCTTGTAAACAAAATGCAGCGGGAACACTCCATATACTACCTGTGCGGGTGTAACCGCGCGAGAAGCTGTTTCATAATAGCCTGCGCCATAACGCTCCTGAGCGCTGCCGGCGGGTTACTTAATATTTTGTTTATAGCGGGATATTGCTTTTTTGAATCTATGGGCTTGCTATTAGAGAACGGAAAAATTTTATTTGGCGGCTTTTCTGTTTTGTTTACCGTCCTGTTCGCTCTTGCGACGGCGTTGCTGTCGACAACGGTATCTCTTATGATATTCAGAAAAAGCTCGCCGATAGAAATTTACAGAAAATACGAAACGTAGGGAGAATGCGATTGATATGCTGATAGAAGCGGAAAAACTCACAAAAACATACAAAATAGGCAGGGAAAAGTTCGTCGCGCTTGATAAAGCGACATTCAACATTGACGAGGGCGAGTTTGTGGCTATACAGGGTACGTCGGGAGCGGGCAAGTCAACGCTTCTCCATATTCTCGGCTGTCTGGATACTCCCGACAGCGGCAGATACCATCTCGGCGGTGTGGACGTTTTGAAGCTTAACGACCGTAAAGCCGCGAAACTGCGAAACGAGGAAATAGGCTTCGTGCTTCAGGATTTTTCCCTGATAAATCACAAGAAGGTCGGCTTTAACGTCATGCTGCCCTTGTATTTCAGCAAGGTTCCGCGCCGCAAGATGAAGAAAATGGCAAGCGACGCGCTTGAAGCTGTAGGGATAATCAGCCAGATCGAGAAGAAAGCTAACCAGCTTTCGGGCGGTCAGCGTCAGAGGGTAGCGATAGCCAGAGCGATAGTTAACAGCCCCTCGGTGATATTTGCCGACGAACCGACGGGCGCGCTCGACTCCAAAACCTCAACGGAAATCATGAAGCTTTTCAGAAAGCTCAACGATAAGGGCATAGCTATCGTTGTCGTTACACATGATAACTTGGTAGCCGACTGTTGCGACAGGAAAATAGTATTGGAAGATGGTAAGATAGTATTTGATAGTAAGCAAAAAACCGAAAAATAAAGGTTTTTTAGCATTTTTTAGTTAAATGTCTTGCATATTATGAAAATATATGTTAAAATAACTTGCAAGAATAGGAATGATAAAAGAGTGGGGCGACCCGCTCTTTTATCTTGTTTATGTACTTTTGGCCGAATGCTTCGGCACTTTGCGGGAGGATTATTGAAATAATATGGCGGAAAAGAAAAAACAGGGCAACACAGTTTCTCTTGTCCGGGAGCTGGCAGAGCCTATAGCCGAGAAGCTTGGGCTAAGACTTTGGGACGTAAGATTTTTAAAGGAGGGCGCGGTATGGTATCTGAGGATATTTATTGATAAACCCGAGGGTGTTACCATAGACGACTGTGAGGCTATGAGCCGTGCGATAGACGAACCGCTCGACAGGCTCGACCCTATCGAGCAGAACTACTGCCTTGAGGTGTCCTCTCCGGGGATAGAGCGCGAGCTTGTCCGCGATGAGCATTTCGACGAGTTTCTCGGCGCGCCCGTGATGGTAAGGCTGATTCGCCCGAACGAAAACGGAATAAGGGAGTTTAAAGGCACTCTCCTCTCCCATGATAAGGAAAACGCTACCATTATGCTTGAGAACGATGAAAGCATAACGATTAAGAAAAAAGATACGGTTTATATAAAACTGGATGACTTTTTATTATAAAATGACGGAGGTTTTTGAAAAATGAATACAGAGCTTTTTGATGCATTGAAGCTGCTTGAAAAGGAAAAGGGCATACCCGTTGACTATATGCTTTCGCAGATAGAAAAATCCATACTCGTCGCCTGCAAGAGCGCGTATGGCGGAAATAACGACGCAAGGGTAGAGATGGATCCCAAAACGGGAAAGTTTGAGGTATACCTGAATAAGGAGGTCGTAGAAAAAGTCTCTGATCCCAATTACGAGATCTCGTTAGACGACGCGCGGGAGATAAACGCTTCAGCTCAGCTTGAGGATAAGATAGGCGTAAAGCTTGACCCGAAGAAATTCGGAAGAATCGCTGTACAGGTCGCGAGAAATACGATACGTCAGGGCATACGCGACGGCGAAAAAAGTCAGGTTCTTATGGAGTTCCAAAGCAAAAATCAGGAGATAGTTTCCGCCTATGTTGAGAGGATCGACCCCAAGAGCGGCAACGCTACTCTCCGCATAGGTAAGGCCGAGGCTGTCCTCCCGAAAAGCGAACAGGTCGCGGGCGAGATTATCAACGAGGGCGACACGATAAAGGTCTATGTCGCAGACGTCAAGAGCAGCGAAAAAGGTCCGAGAGTTATAATTTCGAGAACACATCCCGATTTTGTCAAGCGCCTTTTCGAGAAAGAGGTTCCCGAAATATATGACGGCATTGTCGAGATAAAGTCCGTTTCAAGAGAGGCAGGCTCGAGGACAAAGCTTGCCGTATTCAGCCGTGATGAAAATGTCGATCCGCGCGGCGCCTGTATCGGACCTCGCGGCATGAGAGTCGGCGCGATCGTGAGCGAACTTGCCGGCGAGAAAATAGACGTCGTAGAATACAGCGACGATCCCGAAAAGTTTGTAGCCGCCTCGCTTTCTCCCGCAGATGTTCTCAAAGTCGAGATCGACCCGACGGGGAAAAAAGAATGCAAAGCGACAGTCCCCGACAATCAGCTCTCGCTTGCTATCGGTAACAAGGGTCAGAACGCAAGACTCGCGGCAAAGCTCACGGGCTGGAAAATTGATATTCGTCCCGAAAGCGGATTCTTCGGAGAAGATGAAGATGAATCCGACGAAGATAAAAAATATATCGGAGACGGGCTCGACGATTGAGCCGGGGCGCATTACAGGCTTTTATACAATGCCATGCCGCCCCCGGAATTATTAAAATATGATCGCTGAGCTTTTGCGATGAGATGTGAGGTAAAGGAAATGCGTCAGAAAAAAATCCCGTTAAGGAAGTGTATAGGCTGCGGGGAAATGAAAGAAAAACGCGAGCTTGTACGCATAGTAAAAGCCCCCGACATAAAGGGCGAAAACGGAGAAGTCATATCCCCGGGCGAAATCTCCGTTGACATGACCGGCAAAAAACCGGGCAGAGGCGCTTATATTTGCCGTAGCAAGACGTGCCTTGCCTCCGCGAAAAAGGCAAAGCGTATCGAAAGAGCTTTCTCATGCAAAATATCAGATGAAATATATAAACGGCTTGAGGAGGAGTTCACAGATGAATGAAAAAGCGCTCTCACTTCTCGGGCTGGCGCGACGCGCGGGCAAGCTCTCGCTCGGCTTTGATCCGTCTGTTGACGCGGTGATTCACGGGAGATCAGAGCTGATTCTCCTTTGCGAGGATATCTCGGAGCGTTCCCGAAAAAAGATAACCGATTTAGCCGGACGCACGGGAGTCAAGGTTATATCTCCCGATGTTTCAATGAACCGGATGGGTATGGCGATAGGAAAAACCTCGGGCATCATCTCTGTTGACGACGAGGGCTTCGCGAATAAGCTTATTATGCTTTGTGAAGATAAGACAGGAGGAAATTGATTATATGATAAAATATAAGGTAAACGAAATAGCCAAGGATCTTGATGTTCCGAGCAAGGCTGTTATAGAGGCGATCAAGGAATGCTGCGGGGTCACTAAGAAAAGCGGAAACGTCCTCAATGAGGAGGAGCTTAATATAGTATTCGAGTATTTCACACAAAAGAATCAGGTCGAGAGCTTCGACGAGTATTACGCCGTAAGAGATAAGGCTATAGAGGAGCGTGAAAAACAAATAGAGGAAGCCAAAAAGGCTAAAGAAGAAAAAGCCCCCGCTCCGCAGAACGAGCCTAAGCAGACACAAAAGAAAAAACCGCAGAATCCTCAAGGCCCGCAGAAAAAGCAGGATAAAAAATCCGCTCCCGTTCAGGGCCCTAAGCCCGATGTTCCCATTGTCGAGCAGGAGCGGTCTCGCGGCAGAATTATCAATACGAGAGCGGCACAAGTGGATATAGAGCGCTATAATGAAAAATATGACCGCATGGCAAGCGAAAAGCTCAGCAAGAATGTAAATACATCGCATAAGCAGAAAATCACACAGCGCTCACAACAGCGGGGCAAGCAGAGAGGAACAAAGAGAGAAACAGAAACCGAGCGTCTTAAAAGAATCGCCGCAGAGAGAAAGGCTAAGCCTATCACTGTTTCCATACCCGACGAGATAACAGTCGGCGAACTCGCGCTGAGGCTTAAGGCTACCGCCGCGGAGGTTATCAAGAAGCTGATGATGCTGGGTACTATGGTAACTGTCAACGACGTTATTGATTTTGATACGGCGTCGCTTGCTGCGATGGAGTTCCACGCCAAGGTCGAAAAGGAGGTCGTTGTTACGATCGAGGAGCGCATCATCGACGACAGCGAGGACGATGATGAAAATCTCGTTCCGCGCGCTCCTGTTGTCGTAGTTATGGGACACGTTGACCACGGCAAGACGTCTATCCTTGACGCTATACGTCACGCGAACGTAGCTTCCGGCGAAGCGGGAGGCATTACACAGCATATCGGCGCATACAGAGTCAATGTAAACGGCAAGGATATTACATTCCTCGATACTCCCGGACATGAGGCCTTTACTACCATGAGAGCGCGGGGCGCTCAGGTCACGGATATAGCTATACTTGTTGTCGCGGCCGACGACGGTATCATGCCGCAGACGATAGAGGCTATCAACCATGCCAAGGCCGCGGGCGTTTCAGTTATAGTTGCCATAAATAAAATGGATAAGCCGGGCGCAAACCCCGAACTGGTAAAACAGCAGCTTACCGAGTATGACCTTGTTCCTGAGGAGTGGGGCGGCGATACTCCCGTTATTCCCGTGTCGGCTCACACCGGGGAGGGACTTGACGACCTTCTTGAAATGGTAACGCTTGTCGCGGATATTAAGGAACTCAAAGCCAACCCGGACCGCCCCGCGAAAGGTACTGTTATAGAGGCGCGTCTTGACAAGGGCAGAGGCCCCATCGCGACGGTCCTTGTTCAAAACGGCACACTCAGGGCAGGAAATATTATCGTTGCGGGTACAGCCGTCGGCCGTGTGAGAGCAATGACAAACGAAAACGGCGAGAAAGTCAATGAGGCTGGTCCGTCTATTCCCGTAGAGATAACAGGTCTTGACGACGTTCCGTCGGGCGGCGATACATTTAACGCGGTTTCCGATGAAAGGCTTGCCAGAGAGCTTGTAGAGCAGCGCCGCGAAAAGCAAAAGGAGGAACTGTGGGGCAGCAGAACCAAGGTAACTCTCGACAATCTCTTTGACCAGATGCAGCTCGGCGAGGTAAAGGAACTCAAGGTCATAGTCAAAGCCGATGTTCAGGGCTCGGTCGAGGCTGTCAGACAGTCGCTTGAGAAGCTCTCAAATGACGAAGTAAGAGTAAATGTCATTCACGGCGGCGTAGGCGCGATAAATGAATCAGACGTCATGCTCGCGTCCGCGTCGAACGCTGTTATAGTAGGCTTTAATGTCCGTCCCGATCCCGTCGCGGCTGAAAACGCGGAGAGAGATGGTGTGGATATGCGCCTTTACAGAGTTATCTATGACTGCATAGAGGAGATACAGGCGGCTATGAAGGGTATGCTTGCGCCCAAGATCCGCGAGGTCGCCCTCGGCAGAGTTGAATGCCGCACGATATATAAGATCACGAATGTCGGTATTGTCGCGGGTTCGTATGTGCTTTCGGGCAAGGTTGTTCGGGGCGCGGACGTTCGTGTCGTAAGAGACGGTATAGTTATAGCCGATGATAAGATCGCTTCCCTTCAGAGATTCAAGGATTCCGTCAGGGAGGTAAGCGCGGGCTTTGAGTGCGGTATTACGCTGGAGCGTTTCAGCGACCTGAAAGAGGGGGATATATTCGAGATATTTGAAATACAGGAGTATACCGAGTAAATATACCGCGCCAACTGAAAGTCTTTTCACGGTTTTGCATATAAAGTCCCCGGGCAGGGGCTTGATAACCCCCTGTGAAAATCACAATGCGGCGGCATGAGCTGCCGCATTTTTCAAGTGTGTCTTCAACAATCCCCGTACCGCCGCCTAAAAGGCGTCGTACATAATCAGCGGTTATAATAGGTGAGAAATCCGGTAATTAAGAAATGCAATTACCGTTTACGATAATATGGATTTATATCTTGCGAGGAAATAGGAGATAATATCAGTCAGACGCTGTCACTGTTTCGCACGGCTTTAAATGAGATTCAGTTATTTTTAATTATTTGCCAAGGAGGCGCGAAATGAAAAGCTTTAAATCAGATAGAAATTCCGAGGATATAATGCGTGAGCTTACGGCGATACTTCGCGAAATGAAAGACCCTCGTCTGCACAATTCGCTTATAAGTGTATTAAGAGTCGATGTTTCAAGCGACGGTTCATACTGTAAGGTATACATCACCTCAATGGACGGTATGCGGTCCGCAGCGGAAGCGGTCAAAGCCCTCAAAAATGCGGCGGGCTACATTCGTCATGAACTTGGTTCGAGGCTTACACTGCGGCACGTTCCGGCTCTGACGTTTGTCGCGAGTGATTCTATCGAATACAGCGCGAATATTAACAGGATTCTTAAAGACATAAAGGATGATGAAGATGATAACGCTTGAAACCGCGGCAAAAATCCTCCTTGAAAAGGATAATATTCTTATATTGACACACCGTTCGCCCGACGGAGATACCATCGGTTCGGGATACGCGCTTTGCATGGCTCTGCAAAGACTCGGAAAATCTGTCAGAGTCGAGTGCGGCGACAATGTTCCGCAAAAATACGCGTATTTCACGGAAAAAGTAAAAGAGCAGGAGTTTGACGAGAAATTCATAGTGAGCGTAGATATAGCCGATACACAGCTTCTCGGAGACAAGCTGTCGGTTTACGCCGATAAAATTGACCTCTGTATAGATCATCACGGCTCAAACACGCAATACGCGAAGGCTTTTTATGTCGAGCCGAAGGCTGCCGCGACGGCTCAAATCATATCAAGGCTTATCAGACTTATGGGCGTCAATATTGACAGGGATATAGCGAACGCTGTTTTCACGGGAATATCGACGGATACAGGCTGCTTCAGATATACTAATGTTACCTCGGAAACTCACCGTATCGCGGCCGATATGATAGACTGCGGAGCGGAATCCGGCATGATAAACAGGCTCATGTTTGAAACGAAGTCGCGCGCGCGCATTGAAATCGAACGCAGAACGCTCGACACTATTGAGTTTTTCGCGGGCGGCAGATGCGCCGTTGTATACACAACTCTTGATATGATAAAGGCTGCCGCCGCGTCGGACAGCGATATGGATGGCATTTCCTCTATAGCGCGGCAGATAGAGGGCGTTGTCGCGGGCGTTACTCTGCGTGAACAGGAAAGCGGGAATTTTAAAATTTCCCTGAGGACTAACGACGGGCTTGACGCGTCTGTGATATGCGCCGAGTTTGGCGGCGGCGGACATAAGGCGGCGGCGGGCTGCATGATAAGAGGCACGCTTGAGGAGGCAAAATCCGCTATCGCGGGAGCTGTATGCAGAGCTATTGAGGAAAATATATGAACGGTATCATAGTGATATACAAGGAAAGCGGCTGTACCTCGTTTGACATTGTGGCAAAAATGCGGAAAATATGCGGTGAGAGAAAAATTGGTCATACGGGTACGCTTGACCCCGTGGCTGAGGGAGTTTTGCCGATTTTGACAGGGAGCGCTACCAAGGCTCAGTCGCTTTTGCCGGAAAGCGATAAGGAGTATGAGGCGTCGTTCAGCTTGGGTATAACGACCGATACTCTCGATATTACGGGAAAGCTCCTGAGCAGGAAGATTTCCGACGTCACATCGGACGAGTTGAACGCCGTTCTGCCGCGGTTCCGCGGCGAGATAACCCAGCTCCCCCCTATGTATTCGGCGGTATCGAAAAACGGCGTACGGCTTTATGAGCTTGCGCGCAGAGGCATAGCGGTCGAGCGCAAACCTCGCTCCGTGACCGTACATAAACTTGAACTTCTGAACTTTGACGAGAGATTGCAGTCGGCAAGTATATATGTTAAATGCTCAAAGGGTACATATATTAGGAGCATTTGCGACGATATAGGGAACGCTTTGGGCTGCGGAGCTGTAATGACATCTCTGCGCAGAGTGGCAGCCTGCGGATATACCCTTGACGACGCTGTTACCGTTGAGAGAGCGAGGGAGCTCTCCGAGAGCGGAGAGCTCGGAGAATATATTCATGAAACAGACAGCATATTTATGTGCTATCCGCAGGTCATGGTTACGGAGGCTCAGTCTGTACGCTTTAAAAACGGCGGCGGTCTTATGCTATCGCGGACAGACGTCTGCGGTAATGCGGAGAGCGGCGCACTCTATCGCGTTTATGACCCGGGTAAGACATTTCTCGGTCTTGGCTGCGTAAATCAGGAAAAAAGCGAGCTTTCGGTAAAAAAGCTGTTTTAACCTGATCTGTCAGGAAGCTGCTTATCGGGCTCCGTCCCGCCGGGCTCCGTCCCGCCGGGCTCCGTCCCGTTGGGCTCCGTCCCGTTGGGCTCCGTCCCGTTGGGCTCCGTCCCGTTGGGCTCCGCCTCTTTATGCGGGTGAGAAAAATATCACAATTATGGGAGTTTTTAATGAAAGTAATTTATAATATATCCCCGTCGGAGAGCGAAACATTTACCGCGCTCGGATTTTTTGACGGGGTTCATATCGGTCACAAAGATATTATTGAGGAAACGGTAAGGGGCGCGCGCGGACTTGGCGTCAGCTCTTGCGTTTTTACATTTTCACGCAGACCTAAAAGCGTCCTTACGGGAGAACCCGATATGCTCCTCACGACTGATTCCGAAAAGCGCGCTCTTATTGAAAGCGCGGGAGTAGATATTCTCTATATAGCGGATTTTTCAGCGGTAATGAATTTGTCGGGCGAGGAATTTATAAAATCGGTTCTCATTGATAAGCTTAAGTGCCGCGGAGTGGTGTGCGGTTTTAATTACCATTTCGGCAGGGGCGGCAGGTCTGACGTCAACACACTTGCGGATATATGCGGCAGGCTTGGCCGTACGGTAACAGCGAGAAAACCCGTTATGTATAAGGACGACGCCGTGGGCTCAAGCAGGATAAGAAACGCTCTGCAAAGCGGCGATATACGATCCGCGAACGATATGCTCGGCAGAAGATTCGGCTATTCTCTCAATGTCATACACGGCAGACAGCTTGGGCGCACTATCGGAATACCGACGATAAATCAGGAGTTCCCCGAAAATTTTTGTTTGCCTAAGTTCGGAGCATACGCTTCGCTCGTAACCGTTGACGGCATAGAATACCGGGGCGTTACAAATATCGGAGTAAAGCCCACCGTCGGCAGTGACAAGCCTGTTTCAGAAACATGGATACTCGGTTTTACGGGGAATTTGTACGGCAAAACCGTTGACGTCCGCCTCGTTTCATTTATACGCGAAGAAAGAAAATTCACTTCGGTAGACGAGCTTAAAAAGCAGATACTTTCCGACGCGGAAATTTCAAGGCATATTCAGTCGGACAAGGCATATTGATAATAAAAACATATTTAATTTAAAACGGATATTCTGTGAAGATTAAAGCGCAGAATATCTGTTTTTTTATTTATACAAATAATTTTGATCAAGCTCGGGGCGGTACTCTATAATGTCCTCAACCTTACAGTTAAGCTCCTTGCATAAAGCGGCGAGAACATACAAGTCAACGCGGCTTATATCTCCATTATAATACCCCTGTACGGTTTCAAAGCGAAGATTGCACCTCAAACAAAGCTTATTTTTTGAATATCCCCTTTCCTTCATAACATCTGCCAATTTGAACACTATTCCCGAATAGTTTAAGTTAGGACGCTTTTTCATAAATGGTCACCTCTTACTTTGAGAATAGCATTCATAATAATGCTTGACTTCTACATTAGAATGTAGTATAATGTGACAAAACCACTACATTCTAATGTAGTGGTAATGATGAACAATTCTCAAATTGACATTGAAAGTAACCGAATTTAAAAAGTATTCAGGAGTGATTTTTTTGGAGAAAAAAACCAGTGTAAGTTTGTTTGGGTCATGTATTTTAAGAGATACCTTGTTTTTCCACAGTGATGAAAATTATACTGTTGACAGATTTGTTCAAACTTTAAATCCCGTTTCCGCCGTACAGACAGAAAAGGTATTCGGCAACGCGGACGTTTCCGAATCCCAAGCATTTAAAACCGGCTCTATGTCAAGGAAAGCCAATTTCGTCAGGAGAAATTTTTTGCTTGATGCAAATAAACAGGTCTTTGATTATCTCTTCGGTTGCAAATCCGACTACTTATTTATGGATGTCGCGTGCTCCAGAATGCCTGTTATTCATTTTAAAAGGAACGGAAAAGAAAGGTTTTTAACTTATCCTCCACAGTATATTCCCACAGTAAATGAATTGGTCAACGAGGGGTACATTCCCGGAGATAAATTGAAATTGATAAAATCCGATGAGGAGCTTTTTCCGTTAGTTGAAAAATATCTTCCGGTTTATACAGAGAAAATTCTCGAGCATTACCCTGTTGAAAAAATCGTACTTCTTGAGATTTATCCCGTAAGGTTTTATCTTAATAATAACGATATTTCCCTGTTTGGCGATGATCGTTACCGCCTGTTTAAGTGCAGAATCAGTTTCTGCTTTGAAATGACAAGAAAGCTTCTTGACGGCTGCCATGTTATAGAGTTCCCCGACTATGTTATTTGTGATAAACGTCATAAATGGGGTCTGGATAATATGCATTACTCCGCGGAATTTTATGATTATGTATTTGCAGCGCTTAACATAATAATGAGAGGGAATAACGACCGTATAACCGAGGAGCGTAAACTGAGAAAACTTAAAGATGAGTACAGTATGCTTTATTACAGCCGATATGAAGATATGTTCACAGGTAAGTTTAGGAAGCTGGAAAAAGAAGTGTCATTGTTTACAAAATATATGAACTACTTCAAAGATATTGCGTCTGAACCCGATAAAATCAGCAGCATACTGAATTATTTTAAAGACCACGGCTATCATAGCTGCGCCTTTTACGGGTATACTCGGATCGCGCAGTTTTATGTTGATCTGTTTAAGAAAAACAACATTACGATCGATTATATAATTGAAAGCTCCGCCAAAGAAACAGTCGATGGCATTCCGCTTATACCGCGCGGGAGTAAAAGTTACCCCGATACCGACGTCATAATTATTTGTGATGTTAATAATTCCGATAATATCGAAAAGTCTGTCAGATCCGTTACTGATATTCCCATCACAAATGTATATGAGATTATCAAATAATCTGAAAAACCTTGACGTTTTCGGCATTGACATCAGTAAGCCGAATAATCAGTCTATGTAAATTTAAATAAGGGCTTGCCGCGTCGTATGATGCGGCAAGCCCTTTATTGACTCTCCCGCAGTTGCCTGCTGTGCATTTGAGGGAGATTTTTGTTTGTAAATAACAATTTATATCAATCTATCCTATAAAGCCTTTTATATTATTTGAAGAAATGTACAATCCTACAAAGATTATTTTTTTTACATATTTCGATTGACAAACCGCTTTTGCCGTACTATTATTAACTCGTAAATTAAACACTGTTTAAAAAATAAACGCGCATAAATTTTTGCACGCAGTTCAGCCGGAGGAAAAAATGGGAAGAGAAAGACAACAGATGAAAAATGCCAAAACCCGTCAGGCTATCATTGACGCCGCTGTCAAAATAGGTTTAGAGGAGGGCTTTGACGCTCTTTCTATTCGCAAAATCACCGATGAGCTTGGCTATTCGGCGGGCATTGTTTACCATTATTTTAAGGATAAGCAGGAGATACTCGCCACTATCCACAATGAGATAAGCCTTGAGCTGTATGAAACTGTCAGATCGCATATAAAACCCGACAGGTCGTTTGCCAAGAACGCCAAGGTCGTGTTCCGTGTTGTATCCGAAATAACCGCGTATGAGCCGGAGAAGTTCAAGCTGCTTCTTTTCGACAAATACTCACAGGGCAGCAAGGCTACAGATATCTGGATAAACATGATCAGGGAATGTGTTGAGCTGGGCAAGCAGTCGGGCGAGCTTCGCGACGTTGATACGGATATAGTTTCGTACACACTGCTGAACGCGTTTCTCGTTTTACAGATAATCATACGCGATATGGGAGATGTTGACAGCGGTAAGATAGAGCAGATATATGACACCGAGCTTGACATAATACTCAACGGTATGCTGAAATAGCAAATATGGAGGTACAACATAATGGAATGGTATGTGACAGTGCTGTTGATTGTTTTGGGATTTATACTGCTCTCATTGATAATCTGGCCGTTAATAGCTCTGTATTTCTTCAACAGAACGATTCCCCGCAGTGATGGCGCGATGTCGACCGATGAAGCCGATAAAATGATGGGAACTCATTGGGGGCAGTTTACAGACTTCCTGAAGGAACGCAAGGCATGGATGACGGCTCAAAGCCTTGAACATATCACTGTTACCTCAAAGGACGGCTTGAAGCTTTCGGGCGATTACCTTGAAAACGACCCGAAATCCAAGAGGCTCGTCATAGCCTTTCACGGATACAGAAGTAAGGGCTTGAATGAGTATTCCGCGTTTGCCGAGTTTTACAGCAGGATCCGCTGCAATATGCTTATAGTCGACGAAAGAGGACACGGAGACAGCGAGGGAGAGTACATAGGCTTCGGCGTTCTCGACAGATGGGACGCGGTCAAGTGGATAGAATACGCAGTCAAGCGCTTCGGAAGCGACTGTGAAATAATTCTTCACGGCATATCTATGGGCGCCTCTACCGTCCTCATGGCAAGCAGCCTTGACCTGCCGAAGAATGTAAAGTGTATCGTTGCTGACTGCGCGTTTACAAACGCGTACGATGTGTTTGCCCATGTCCTAAAGGCGTGGTACCATATGCCGAAATTTCCTATTTTAAATCTTGCCGAGATACCGCTGAAGAAAAAAGCCGGTTACGGATATAGAGACTGCTCAACTCTTGACTCGGTTTCTCAGACAGATATACCTGTCTTGTTCATTCACGGCGGCAAGGATACGTTTGTACCGACATGGATGAGCCGCGAAAACTACAAGGCGTGTGTCTCACCTAAGGAGCTTCTGATAGTTGATGACGCCTCGCACGGCGAAAGCTACTTCATGGAAACGGAGAGATGTGAAAAGGCCATCACGGAGCTTATTAACAAGTATTGCGACTGATTATGACAGGAGGAAATTTTATGGCAGCCAATACAAAGTATTACCCTATCACCAATTCTCAAAAGGTTCACTTCTTTACACAGCAGGTGTGCCCCTACAAGCAGCTGCTGAACATTGGGGTAAGTACAACGATTGAGAATGACGTCGATTTCGACGCATTGAAGGAGTCCATATACGAGGCTTATGAGAGAAGCGAGTGCATGAGGATACGCTTCCACAAAAATTCAAAGGGTGAAACGGTTCAGTACGTTGCTGAAAAAGAGGAACGCGACATAGAATACTTCGATTTCAGACACTGGCAGCTTGACGACGCCGAGGAGCAGATGAGAAAATGGACGGAAATCCCGTTCGAGCGTTACGATTCGCCAATGAACCGCATAGTAATGATAGATATGCCCGATGGGTTTAAGGGTGTGTACTTTGTCGTTGACCATATGACGTCAGACGCGCAGGCGCTTATAATATTTCTCGAGGATATTATCAGGATCTACTGCGCCAAAAAGCACGGCATGGAATATCCCAAGCCCCTCGGTTCATATATTCAGCAGCTTGAAAAGGACATTGAATACGAGAACAATTCAAAGCGTCTGGAAAGCGACAGACAGTATTGGATGGATAAGATAGCTGATTCGGAACCGTTTTTCGCGGATATATTCGGTATGCATATGCTTCAGAAAGAGCGCCGCATAAGAAATAATCCAAAGCTTCACGCGGCGATCAACGGCTCAAAGGATTTTACCGCGGGCATCAAGAGCTTCAGACTTGAACCTGAAGCGTCCGACGAGCTTATGAAGTTCTGCGAGGATAATAACGTCCCCGTCGTATGCCTGATTATGATGGCACTGAGAACATACATATCCAAGGTCAACTACAAGCAGTCTGACATTTCTATCCAGTCCACCGTTTCCCGCCGAGGGACAATTCTTGAAAAGAAATCAGGCGGTACGCGGGTACACTTCTTCCCGTGCAGAACAATCGTAAACATGGAGGATTCCTTCAGGGACGGCATTCAAAAGATCAAGGACGCTCAAAACGCCAACTACCGCCACGCGAATTTCAGCCCGATAGAATTCATGGGAAT
>CAYLOD010000006.1:9688-39869 GCA_964385235.1 uncultured Clostridium sp. | reverse complement strand
TTCACCAGTCCCTCATATCCCATGCCGAAATGCTCATCACCGATAAGCAGTGACGGAATACCGAATTTCGCTCCCCAAAGCGTCATGCCGCCGTGCCTCGCAAGAAGAATATCCGGGCGCAGACGATGCAAAACATTGACCAGTTCAAACTCCTGCTTGTTGCAGACCGAGTAATTGGGAATGTCGCCGTAGTCCTCCACGGTATGCTTTAACGTATCGGCGTTGTCATCTGCACAGTCATATTGCGGATCATGATGGAAAATCGCCGCGCCGACAGGTTTCATGCCAAGTTCCTGCAGCATGGCGAGCAGGGAATGTCCGTGCGAGGCGCCGGCTGTTACATAGGCTGTTTTGCCCGAGAGTTTTTTGCGCAATTCTTCGATTTTGGGCATATACTTGTCTTTCTCCTCAGACAGAAATTCCTCTGCCTCTTTTTCCTTGCCGATTATTTGCCCCAGTTCTCTGAACCAGCGGTCAGTCTGAGCAATCCCGTAGGGCGGTGAATTTTTTAATTCGGGCACGCCGAACTCCTGTTCAAGCGCCGTCGCCAGATAAGAGCCGAGCGTAGCGCACGCCTGAACCGTGCAGGCAGCTTCCGATGAATGTTGGAGTGTTTCCAAAGTGGAATACGGGGTAATATAGTTGGCGGTATAGCCAAAGCGCCGGAACCATTGATTGAATACGTCACTGCCCCAGAAATTGATGACGTTGATGGTTTTTGTCTTTTTTTCGGCGGGTTTGATCAATTTTCTCGCGATCCCGTGATAACCCGCGTCGAAGCCCGATGTCCACATTTTGGAGCGGAAACCCTCGCAGAAAATCGCGACAATCGGGATACCAAGCTCTTCCTCAAGCGCGTTCGTCACGCTCTCAACATCGTCGCCGATAATGCCTGACGCGCAAGTGGTAAGTACAAAGATTACTTTGGGGTTCGCTCTTTTATAAACCTCCCGTATTGTATTTTCCAACTTTACGATTCCCCCGTAAATAGTATCCTTTTCGGTCAGGTTTGTGGAATAGATTTTGCGCTGCGTCGGTTTCTCCACGCCGCGCAGCGGCGCGTTGACGCGATATGTAAACGCAAATTCATGCAGACAGGTAGAACAGCCCACGGGACCGTGGCTTATCGTTGCCGCGTCCTGAATTAAAATTGTCGTGCACGCCGCATTTGCTGTTGAGCATCCAAGGCATTGGCTGAACGATCTTTTTTTGTCCTTCAGTTTTCCGCAGTGCGAGCAATTTACAAGTTCTTCCGCGTTTCCCCGGAAAGCGGTTATCGTGCCGAGGCGAATCTCACGCACGGAAACGGATGGTGTGTTTAAGTTAATTGTACTCATGAAATCTTCTCCTTTTTAAGGTCAAAGTTTTGCAAGAAGATGAGAATTTTTTCAGATTATTTAATCGGTACGACCGCTCCATTGTAGGTTTCTTCAATGAATGTGCGAATTGTATCGCTTTGCAGGACATCGACCAATTTCTTGATAGCTTCATTGTTCTCGTCCTCTTTCCGCACAGCGACTATGTTCGCATATGTATGCGCCGCGATGTCCTCATCGGATTCGACCGCAAGCGCGTCCTTTACGCTCAGCCCGCCTTGAATGGCATAATTTCCGTTGATAATCGCAATATCAACATCGGGCAGTGCGTTGACAAGCTGTGGTCCGGCAATTTCTTTGATCGTGAGGTTCTTCGGATTTTCAGCAATGTCCTGAACCGTTGCGCGAATGTCAACGCCGTCTTTGAGCTTGATAATGCCTTCCTTCTGCAAAAGAAGAAGTCCGCGCGCTTCATTTGTAACATCGTTGGGAACCGCCACTATGGCACCGTCGGGAAGGTCGGAAAGATTCTTTGTTTTTCCCGCGTAGATAGCGTACGGCTCATAATGAATGGCGCCGACCGATACCAAATCCGTACCGTTCTCCTTATTAAAATCATCCAGATAAGGCTGATGCTGGAAGAAGTTCGCATCCATGCTTCCTTCATTCAAACCGATGTTCGGCGAGTCGGAACCTTCGATTGTTAAGATTTCCAAATTGACTCCCTGCTCGGCAAGGATCGGTTTAGCCTTTTCCAGAATCTCGCAATGTGGTGTGGGGCTTGCCCCGACCTTAATGGTTGTATTTCCGTTTTCGCCGCTTACGTTTTCATCGCTGACGTCCGTTGTACCGCCGCATCCGGCGAGTACGCCTATTGCAAAAACCGCGGTGATCGCGAGCGCAAGAATTTTTTTTAAATTTTTCATATTCTGTATTCTCCTTAAAAATAAAATTTATGAATGCCTGATTTTGTTTGCAATCAGTGTGCCTGCTTCTTGAAGTACCTGTACGATAACGACAAGGATCGCTACTGTGATTAACAAAATATCTGTCTGATAACGGTAGTACCCGTAATTCAGAGCTATCGCGCCGAGTCCGCCCCCGCCGATATACCCGGCCATCGCGGAACAACCGAGTACGGTCGCGAGATTAATTGCCGCGCCGAGCATCAAAGACGGCATCGCTTCCGGTATCATAAAGCGGAATATTATCGACAAATGAGAAGCGCCCATGGATTGAGCCGCTTCAATCACTCCCGCCGGAACCTCCTTGAGGGAAGACTCCACCATACGGGCTACAATCGGGATACTGCCCACCGTAAGCGGTACAATGGTTGCCGTCGTGCCGATAGACGATCCCGTTATGAATCTTGTGAATGGAATCAGCACCACCAAAAGAATCAAAAACGGAATGGAACGGGCAATATTCATAATCGTGCTTAAAACAGCATGGACAAATTTGTTTTGCAGGATATGCCCTTTGTCTGTCACGACAAGCGCGACCCCGAGCGGCAGACCGGCGATATAGGCGAGAACAGTGGATATGACCGTCATTTGCAATGTTTCAACCACACCGATTCCTATCATTTTCCAAAGTTCAGCAGTCATGTTTTCGCCTCCTCTCTCTCAATCTCGTGAAAGTTGACGCCTCGTTTGCGAATATAGTGAATCACGCGGTCCGCGGCTTCTTCGTCTTTGGGCAGTTCGACAATCATCTGCCCGAATCCGACGCCGCCTACCGATTTTGTATCGGCGCAAAGAATGTTGACTTTTTCTCCTGTGTCTTTCACAAGTTCGGCGATCAAAGGTTCAGAAGCCGCACGTCCGTCAAACACAATGCGGATACACCGTCTGCCGGTCATTTCAAAGGAGTGCAGTTCTTTCTCCACCGGCAGAATCAGGTGCCGGGCAGCCTCCGTTTTTGGAGATTTGAAAATTTCTTTTACTTCTCCGACTTCCGCCAGTTTTCCGTCGGAAATAATAGCTACCCTGTCGCAAATCTTTTCGACCACGGACATTTCATGCGTGATCATAACGACGGTCAGATTCAGTTTTCGGTTGAGGTCTTTCAGAAGAACAAGAATTTCCTCGGTGATTTTCGGATCAAGGGCGCTGGTAATCTCATCGCATAAAAGAACTTTTGGATTCAGCGCAAGAGCTCTTGCTATCGCAACGCGCTGTTTCTGCCCTCCCGACAACTGTGCGGGCCATGCGCCGGCCTTTCCCTCCAACCCTACCATCTCAAGCATTTGCATGGCGCGTTCCTTTTGTTCTTTATGCGGCACATGAGAAATTTTCATCGGCAGCATTACGTTTGCCAGAACGGTTTTCTGCATCAAAAGATTGAAACTCTGGAAGATCATCGACAGGGATTTTCTGACGGAGCGCAATTCCTTATTTGAAAGATTGCCGAGAATTTGTCCGTCGAAAACAACCTCGCCCTCGGTCACTTCCTCCAATCTATTCAATGTTCGCACGAGTGTGCTTTTACCTGCGCCGCTCATCCCGATAATTCCGAATATTTCACCTCGGCTTATTTCAAGGCTGATATCATCGACCGCTTTAATTTCCGCGTCTTTTGTCCGGAATATTTTGGATACATGGTTCAGGCGGAAAATCGGGGTTTGGCCGCTCATTACTTTTTCTCCTTTCACTAATTAAAATAAAGGTTTTCTAAACAGCAGCGCGCATATATGTTTTTTCATTATTTAAAACTCATTTCCGAAAAACGCAAAAGACCGACTTCAATCGCAAATACCGTTTGAAATCGGCCTCTAATGTTTTCAGTCAGCCGTAATTATAAAACATATATGTTTTGTATGTTTTAGTATAACAGATAATAGCGCAAAACGCGGCTATTGTCAAATAACGAATTTCTATACCTCGCATTAGAGAAAGGCTATAGAAACATACAGTTGCTTTATCAATATAATATCATGTAATCCGGTGCCCGTAAGCAATTACAATCAGTTAACGCCCTCGCCTTTTTCCAAATATCGTTTCATTTCATTTAAATATAATTCTCCCATATCGGTCATCATAAAGTTTCGCTTTACGATATAGCCTATCTCCATTCTGCTGTTGGGATGATCCTCATCAGCCTCAAATGGGACGCAGATATAATCTGTTCCGTTTAATTCCTCACAAATAATTCCCGAACATAATGTGTAACCGTTAAGACCCACCATTAAGTTCAAGACCGAAGCGCGGTCGTTCGCTTTAATCATCTTAGGATAATTATTTGTGCTTAGTATTTCTTCCGCAAAGTAGAAAGATCCTTCGCTGCCCTGCTCAAATGACAAGCACGGGTACTCCGCCAGCTGTTCAAATCGGATTGACTTGCAGTTTGCAAGCGGGTGCCCTTTCCACAGGTAAACATACGCGTCGCATTCAATCAGCTTGTGAAATTCCAAGTCTCTCGCTCTCAATAAATTTGTAATGATCTTGCGATTAAAATCACAAAGATAAATAATACCGATTTCACTTTTTAATGAATCAACATCTTCAATCACTTCCCGTGTTTTTGTTTCACGGATAGCAAATTCGTATTCCTCCATGTCGAAGTGCTTTACCATCTCGACAAAACTTTTTATCGCAAAAGAATAGTGCTGTGTGGAAATTCCGAACTTCTTTTTCCTTTTCCCGTTTTTTCCGTAACGGTCTAAAAGAATATCGTACTGATTGCAGACCTGCCGGGCGTACGCCACGAACTCCAAGCCGTCGTTGGTGAGCGTCATTCCTTTTCCGCTGCGGTGGAACAGTGTAAACCCGAGTTCTTTTTCCAACTCCTGCACCGCGTTTGACAAAGACGGCTGCGTCACATATAATGCTTTCGCCGTTTTACTTAGCGAACCTGTTTCCGAAATGGAAATCACATAATTTAACTGTTGAAGTGTCATTTGTTTTTCTCCTTATATAACTTGCAGGCTTTATGAAAAGCGGTATATTTCACTTGCCTGAAAACCTATGGCTTGAAAACCTATGAATAATATGTTATTATAGGATTATATAGTCCGAATAAAATATATTATCAAATAAAAGCGCCGGATTTTTTGAGGTGAGGCAAATGAAAATATCGAAAAAGGGACATTATGCTTTACATATGATGATTGATCTCGCGGAACATCGGCATGAAGGCTATGTTGCCCTGAAAGATATAGCAAAACGCCAAAACATTTCCAAAAAATATTTAGAACAAATCGTCCCTGTTTTTCATATAGACAATTTGATTAAAGCCAATCGAGGCTTTCAGGGCGGATATATGCTAGCACAATCGCCGAATAAATACACTGTCGGGGAAATTCTCCGCCTGACGGAAGGAAGCCTGTCTCCTGTGGATCTTGCCGACCTCAGACAGAACCATAATATCAGCAGCGGAGAATATGCCATGCTGCCGGTATGGGAGGAACTGGATAGATTGATCAACCAATATTTGGACAGCGTTACCTTGCAGGACGTCATAGATATGCGGCGCGAACAATACGGAAATGATTATGTGATATAAAAATCGCTTGCGGGTAAGCGGTTTCAGCCTTATATTGCCTCTCCGAATATCCCTTTTGTAAAGTAACGGTCGCCGCGGTCGGGAAGTATGATGACAATATTCCCGGTCGCACCCTCGTCAGCTAGTTTTTTCGCCGCGGCAAACGCCGCTCCTGATGACGATCCGGCAATAATTCCTTCCCTTGCGGCAAGTTCTCTGACCCCGGTAACGGCTTCTGTGTCATTTATTTTGATTACCCGATCCACCAGCGACATATCCATGGTATCGGCTATAAAATCATTTCCGATCCCCTCGATTTCGTAATCCGCGTGTTCGCCGCCGCCTATTGCGGAGCCGGCAGGGTCGGCAAGCACCCCTTTTATATCCGTGTTTTGTTCCTTCAAATACCGCACCACGCCGGTATACGTTCCTCCGCTTCCGGCGCCCGCGATAAGATAATCAATTTTACCGCCCAAATCCTCATAAATCTCCGGCCCCGTTGTATTATAATGTGCCAGCGGATTGGCCGGATTTTTGAATTGCTCGAGCGTTACCGCGCCCGGAATGGAGGTGCGCAGTTCCTCCGCTTTTCGCGCCGCGCCAAGCATACCGTCTTCACGCGGCGTATGGACGATTTCGGCTCCAAGCGCGCGCATGAGAATCTGTTTTTCCTCCGAAAACTTTGTTGGCACAACAAAGATGATACGGTACCCCCTGTTCAGCGCCGCGAACGCTATGCCCAACCCCGTATTGCCCGCCGTTGCCTCGACAATAGTGCCGCCGGGTTTCAGAAGCCCTTTCTTTTCCGCGTCTTTAATCATGGATTCCCCGATGCGGTCTTTCACGCTCCCGGAAGGATTATACAATTCCAGTTTAGCAAACAGGCTGACCCGCTTCGGAAGCGCTATTGATTTCAATCGCACAAGCGGCGTATGTCCGATCAGCTCCCGCATGGAATCATAGTAGGCCATTTTATTTCTCCTCACTTTCTAAAATTGCCTGATCGAGATCGGCTATCAGATCATCTGCGTTTTCAATGCCGACGGATAAGCGTATCAGACCGTCTGTAATGCCCACTTTTTGCCTTGTTTCGTAGGGGATAGAGGCGTGCGTCATGCCGGCGGGATGGCAAACGAGACTTTCCACACCGCCAAGGCTTTCCGCCAGAGCAATCAGGCGCAACGAAGAAAAGAATTTTCGTATGTCATATGTATCATACAGTTCAAAGGAAATCATAGCTCCCCCGTTTTTGGCCTGCTTTTTATTGATCTCATATCCCTGTGCGTCTGAAAGACCCGGATAATACACTTTTTTTACAGCTTTATTCTTCTTGAGCCAAACGGCGATCTTCTCGGCGTTTTCCACATGCCGGTCGAGTCTGACGCCAAGGGTTTTAATGCCGCGGATCAACAGGAAAGAATCAAAGGGTCCCAAAACTCCGCCTGTGGAGTTCTGTATGAATCCGATTCTCTCGGCGAGAGATTCGTCATTTACCACGACAAGTCCTGCGACCAGATCGCTGTGCCCGCCAAGGTACTTCGTCGCGCTGTGTACGACAATATCAATGCCGTATTCAATCGGTCTTTGCAGGTAAGGCGTCATAAAGGTGTTATCAGCAATAGAAAGAATGCCATGCTTTTTTGCGAGCTTTGCCACTCCCTTCAAATCAGTGATCGTCAGAAGGGGGTTGGCGGGAGTTTCAACCAGTATCGCCTTTACGTTCGGCGTGATTTTCTTTTCCAGAGCCGCAAGATCGGTCGTATCCTCAATGGAATAGCCGATTTCAAAGTTTTTAAAAATTTTGTCCAGTAAACGAAACGTGCCTCCATAGACGTTGCTTGAGATTAAAATGCGGTCGCCTGTGTGAAACAAGCTGAGTACCGCTGTAATCGCTGCCATTCCCGAACCGAAAGCAAAACCGGCAACGCCGCCCTCAAGTTCGGCAATCAGCGCTTCCAGAGCCGCGCGGGTGGGATTACCTGTACGGGAATACTCCCAACCGCTGCTGCGGCCCAATTCCGTCTGCTCATAAGTTGAGGTTTGATAAATCGGCACATTGACCGCTCCCGTATGCTTATCGCCATATATTCCTCCGTGAATCAGCGCCGATTCGATTTTCCGATAATTTGACATAATAAATTCCTCCTGGTTTTGTTTAACTGATTACTTTCATAGAAAAAACTCCGCCTGATCTCCCTCGTTTGAGGATTCATACAGTCAGGCGGAGTTTTGTCAGCTTCTGAAAATCTGCTTTATACGCGGGAAAAGCCGCCGCCTGTGTTATGGTACAGACAGCAGCAACAAAAGGACGCGACAAGGCTGTCAAAGAAACGAATCGTTTCTCCGATGGGCGGCAAGACCATATTAAAATTTGGAATGATTGATTGCGCTTTCATCATAATAATACCCCGCACGTCTGAATCATTTTGAATTACTCGGAAAACATCGGTGTTGAAAGATACCGCTCGCCTGTATCGGGCAGAAGCGCGACAATAATTTTCCCATTGTTTTCAGGGCGTTTGGCAAGTTCGGTGGCAGCCCACACGGCGGCGCCGGAAGAAATGCCGACAAGCAAGCCCTCTTTACGGGCCAGTACGCGTCCGGTTTCAAAAGCGTCGTCGTTTTCCACGGCAATAATCTCGTCATAAATATTTGTGTTCAAAGTATCCGGCACAAATCCGGCTCCGATGCCTTGAATTTTATGCGGACCGGGCGTACCCTTGGAGAGTACCGGGGAACCGGCCGGTTCAACGGCTACGACCTTTATATTCGGATTCTTGGATTTCAGGTATTCTCCCACGCCGGTAACAGTGCCGCCCGTGCCGACGCCCGCGACAAAAATATCCACTTTACCATCGGTAGCCTCCCAAACTTCGGGACCGGTGGTGCTGCGATGAATAGCCGGGTTGGCCGGATTGGTAAACTGACTGGGAATAAAACTGTTCGGCGTGCTTTCCGCAAGTTCCTGAGCCTTTGCTATGGCGCCTTTCATTCCTTTGGCGCCTTCTGTCAGCACAAGTTCTGCGCCGTAAGCTTTCAGAAGATTGCGGCGCTCGATGCTCATGGTTTCAGGCATAGTGAGGATAATCCTGTATCCTCTTGAGGCGGCGACAGCGGCAAGACCTATCCCCGTGTTGCCGCTGGTCGGTTCGATAATAACCGAATCCGGCTTTAAAACGCCCTTTTCCTCGGCGTCGTCAATCATGGCTTTCGCGATTCGATCTTTCACGCTGCCGGCCGGATTGAAATATTCCAGCTTTCCGTAAATTGTCGCTCCAAGTTCTTTTTCTTTCCCGTAGTTGGTGAGCTTTAAAAGCGGAGTGCCGCCGACCAAGTCGGTAATTCTGTCCACTGTTTTCATCATGTATTCGCTCCTTTGTTTCATATTTTTACTGTCGCGATCGTTTCTTGACAATGCACAAAACCTATATGTCATATAGGTTTTACCTTATTATACTATTTTCTGTTTTCAATGTCAAGTTTCATTCGGCTGAAATTTAAAAAACATATTATTAATATCAGCTATATAGTATTTCCCTATATCAACTTGACAAACTTTTCAGTGCGATATATATTTATTTTGTAAAAGCATATTAAATACATTGACTTTTTGCGATTATTAGATTTGTATGCCGTCCGGTACTGTCCCGGAGGTATCGTTTTGTTTTGCAATGCTATGAAATTGTCGCGGCGGTCAACCATCGCTATCGGGAAAGGAAGTTGCGAGTATGTCAAAAGCAATGTCAAGGGAAGCGGCATGGGAACTGCTGTGCAAATGGAACAAAGAACCTTTTCACCTGCGGCACGCCGTTACGGTTGAAGGCGTCATGCGATATTTTGCGAAAGAGCTCGGTTACGGTGACGAGGAAGATTTCTGGGGAATCGTCGGGCTGCTCCACGATTTGGATTTTGAAACTTATCCAAACGAACACTGTATCAAGGAGCAGGAAATTCTGCGTGAATACGGGGCGGACGAGCGGTTGATCCACGCGGTTGCCAGTCACGGATATGCGCTGACTGTAGACATCAAACCTGAGCATGAGATGGAAAAAGTCTTGTACGCGGTGGACGAATTGACAGGTTTGATAGGCGCCGTGGCGATTATGCGCCCGTCCAAAAGCGTATCCGATCTCGAACTTAAATCTGTTAAGAAAAAATACAAAAACGCTAACTTCGCCGCCGGGTGTTCGAGAGAAGTGATAGAGCGCGGCGCGGAGATGCTCGGCTGGGAACCGGACGATTTGATCAGCCGCACGATCCTCGCAATGAGAAGCTGCGAATCGGTATATTCCAAGGTTTAATCCGTACAGTTTCCGCCCGGCGGGCTGTGCCGAGAAAGTTCCGCATTATAGAGATGAAATCAGTAATCATTTCAGGAGGTTAAGCTATGAATACAACAGAAGCCATTAAACAAAGAAGTTCTACAAGAAGTTACGGAAAGCAGCCGCTGACCGGGCAGGAAATTGAAACTCTGATTCACGCGGGGCTGCGGGCGCCGACCGCGACAAACCGCCGTGAGATCCATTTTTCGGTTCTGAAGTCTGATAATCCGATTCTGCGGGAAATCGACGCGGAAAACAGTCATTTATGGGAAACCGCCACCGCGCAGAACTTTTATTATGACGCTCCTCTGGTGATTATTCTCAGCGCGGAGAGCGATTTTAAATGGAGCCCGGTCGATGCGGGAATCGCGGTGGAAAATATTGCCCTTGAGGCGGAAGAACTGGGTCTTGGCAGTGTTATCATCGGCTGTATTTACGACGCTTTGCGGGGGAAAAAGAGTGAATACTTCGGTAAAGCCCTCGGTTTTCCCGAGGGATACGTTTATGAGATCGCCATCGCTGTCGGCCATAAGGCGGCGGAAAAAGAACCGCATACCTATGAAGCAGATGCGCAGGTGACATATCTCGATTAAAGCCGTACACGATCGGAAAGACGAACGATTTGCGCTTCAAAACTTCATTTACCGCTTTGCGGCATTGATAAATACCGACACATCGGGAAAATTTACTATGGAACAAAGCGGATATGAAATATAAAGGAATCCGCGCAGATGCTAAAGGGCGGCGTGATAATGGGCGTAACCGCCCCGAAGCAGGCGAAAATCGCGAAGACGAATCGGGACAGACTATAAAGGCGAAAGCGATAGACTCTTTCCCGCAGATGATAAGTACCATATTGACAAGACCTAATTTAATATTACCTTTTTCCGAGGCGCGAGAAATTCAGGCAAAGCGATCAGACGGATTAATAAGGTTGTGTATCATAAACGAAACATTGAAAGAACGGCGGGTGTAAATCATGGCGTTTTCAAAGGAACAGGCGGAGCGGTATTCCCGCCATTTTGTTTTAAAGGAAATCGGCGTATCGGGACAGAAGAGGCTTATTGAATCCAAAGTTCTGGTGATCGGCGCGGGTGCTTTGGGTTCCGCGTCGCTTCTTTATCTGGCGGGTGCCGGAGTTGGCACAATAGGCGTCGCGGACGGCGATCTGATTGACCGATCCAATCTCAGCCGGCAGATTATACATCGTGAGGATCGTATCGGACTGTTAAAGACAGAATCGGCAAGACAAACCGTTTTGGGAATCAATTCGGACATTACCGTGAATTTGCATTCAGAACGGCTGACGGCGGATAATATTCAAAATGTAATTAAGGGCTACGATTTTATCATTGACGGAACAGATAGGTTTGAGTCAAAATTTCTGATTAACGACGCCTGTGTTCTTGAAAGAAAGCCATACTCTCACGCGGGCGCTGTGCGCTTTGAGGGACAGACGATGACCTATGTACCGGGACGCGGGCCTTGTCTGCGCTGTGTGCTTGGAACAGTTCCGCAAAACACCGCGTCATGTTCGGAAGCCGGTGTGCTTGGCACGATTCCCGGTATGCTCGGCTGCGTTCAGGCGACCGAAGCTGTCAAATATCTGCTGGGCATCGGCGATCTTCTTGTGGGACGGGTGCTGCACATAGACGGACTTACCATGCGGATGCAGACGATCAGCACAGGCAAAGCGCGTCACGATTGCCCCGCTTGCGGGGAACATCCGACGATTTTATCTCTTGCCGGCAACAGGGCGGAATATGAAATATCGTGCAGTCCTGCTCTCCGGCAAATGAAAGGGGATAATCCGCGTGATACGTGAAATGGATATATGCGATTATATAAAAACGCGCGCTGACGGGGATATTCTTGTTGATCTGCGCAGCGAAACCATGTATGGTTTCGGCACTGTCCGTGGAGCGATCAATATCCCGGCAGAGCGCGCCGGCGAATTGTATGACCTTCCGAAAGATAAACCTGTTTACCTTTTTTGTCAGGTTGGGGAAATCAGCGGCGAGTTTGCCGAACTGCTCTCCGACGCGGGGTATGACGCCTGCAATCTGACAGGGGGTTATCGGGAATATATGCGGCAAAGTTTGGCTTATACTGACGAAAATGGAAAATAACAATGATTAAAAACACTGCCCGGAAAGATATGGGAAAATAATTGCTTGGACGGGTGACCGCCGTGGGTTGTGTCGGAAAAGAAGGAGCAGTGGATCTGCCTATTGCAAGGGATACGGAGCTTGCGATGATGCGCGGCGCAGGTTATTTTGAGATTCCTTATCCGGAACGACATTATTGTAATTCCCAAAAGCACAAAAAAGGAACGAATGAAAGAAAACCTGTCTGTTCCGGAATAGCCTTCTTCCATGAGGGAGTAAAAAATCGAAGCAAAAATTAAGTTTATGAAAAATTTCCCCATCACCGGCGAAAAATCCGGTGATGGGGAGTTACTTTTTATGTTTCAAATTATGCCCGTACTTCCCGCTCATTCCTAAAAGTCGCCCCGATGTCCTTTTCGCTGCAGACAGTGATGAAATCCGTCAGGGCGTTGAATGCGTCAAGGAAAAATCCGACAATCTCTCTCGTCAGCTTTTCAAATGCCGTCAGGAAATTACCGGCGTCTGCTTTCTGCGCCTGTGTTTTGACGATCTGCCTGTTTAAATTGTCAAGACGCGCCTTGACGGGGGCAAGCCCCTTATTGAATTTCCCGTTAAACCCGAAACCTTAATTATTCCACACCTTGACTGCATATAAATTTATGACAGGCACTTTTCGGAGGGTGGATAATGAATAAGAAAAGGTTCTTTGTAAATTCAATGCTGCTTGCGGGAACATCTCTTGTTATAAGATGTATGGGGCTTGCGTTCCGCGTTTATATGTCAAATACGATAGGCGCGGAGGGGATAGGACTTTATCAGCTTATACTGACTGTATATATGTTCTTTTCATCTGTCGCGACATCGGGAGTGAGTCTGTTTGTGACGCGGGTAGTTACGGATTACACCGCACGCGGAGAAAACGGCAAGGCAAAGAGATGCGTTACTCAAAGTCTTATTATATCTGTAACGATAAGCCTTGTGTTGGGATGTATAATGCTCTTATTCTCCGATGAGCTTGGAACCGGATTTCTCGGCGACCCGAGGACCGTGCTTTCTATCAGACTCCTCGCTCCGAGCCTGCCGTTTATGGCTGTATCGGCATGTCTGCGCGGGTATTTTCTCGCTCGCAGGAATGTGGCAGTGACCTCGTTCGAGCAGCTTCTTGAGCAGACGGCCGAGATAGCTGTTTTCGCGCTTCTTGTCGGACGGCTCGCGCCTATGGGGCTTCAATACGCGTGCTGCGCCGTTGTTATCGGAACGACGGGAGCGGAAATCATCTCCTGCATATATACATATGTGCTGTATAGATTGAGCGTAAGGAAAATAAAGGAAAAGCCCCAAAGCGTTCATGGCTTTTTCCGTAAGTTTGCCATGATAGCGCTGCCCGTGACGGGAAGCTCATGCCTGCGTTCGGGTTTGTCGGCTGTCGAAAACTCCCTGATTCCTACAGGACTTCGCAAAAACGGCGCGAATTATACGCGTGCTCTTTCGCTTTACGGGACAATAAACGGAATGGTCATGCCGGTTATCACGTTTCCGTCGATTTTTATAATGCCGCTGTCTACGCTTATAATCCCCGAAATCTCTCAGGCGCGCGCTCAGGGCAATAACGCCTCGGTCAGAAGAATGGCTGAAAAGCTGTTTCGCACAGGTCTTGTTTATTCTATTCCCGTCATGGCGATAACGATTTTTCTTTCAGACGAGCTCGGGACGGTGATATACAGATCCGCAGATGTGGGCGCTTATATTGCGATACTCGCGCCGGTTATCCCGCTTATGTATCTCGACAGCGCCGTTGACGGTATGCTTAAAGGTCTGAATGAACAGGTAAGCTATCTCATATTCAATTTTATAGATTCTGTCGTTCGTGTTGCGCTTACATATTTTTTGATCCCGGTAATGGGAATAAAGGGTTTTATAATAGTAATATTTGTGAGCGAGCTTTTGAATACGACATTGAGCATATGGCGGTTTTTAAACGTCGCGCAAATACGGCTGCGTGTATTCGAGTGGATAATTCGTCCCGCCCTGTGCGCGGCGCTGCCGTGTCTTTTACTCGTATTTCTGCCGTTTGACAGCAACAGCGTTATAGGTTTGATTTTAAAAATTCTGATCTCATGCGCAAGCTATATATGGCTTATGTATTTGACGAGAAAACAGAAAAGGAGCGGGTATTGACCCGCTCCTTTTGCTTGCGTATTATCTTAGCTTTATCTGCTGGCCCGGGTAGATGAGGTTCGGAGTTGTTATCTTATTGAGGTTTATGAGATCCGCTACAGTCGTGTTGAATTTCTTCGCGATGGAGTACAGGGTATCCCCCGGTCTGACGGTGTATACGTTGGGGAAAGTCGGCTCCGTTATAGGTATGCGGAGAACCTGGTCTATCGCGAGTGTATCGGGATCCTCAAGGCCGCTTGCCGCAGCGATCTTATCGGGTGAAACGTCGAAGTAATTGGAAATAGAATAAAGAGTGTCGCCGGGCTGAACGGTATATGTGATGAACCTTTCCTCATCAAAGACGGGAATGCGGAGCCTCTGGTCGGGGTATATTTTGTCAGGCTCTATGATCCCGTTTGCCCTCATGATCGTTTCAACCGTTGTGCCGAATTTTTCGGCTATATGACTGAGAGTATCGCCGGGGCTTACAGTATATACTATTACTGCCACTGATATTCCTCCTTTAATATTATTTATAAAATATAATATAGTATATGCGACGGAAAAATATAATGTTAATTTTTCTTTTTGTGAGAAATATAAAAATAAAGAAAATAGCGCGATAAGCCGTCTCTTTTCCTTGCGGACGGTGTCGAAATGTGCTATATTATTTTTGTACGGCGCAAGCCCTAATCACTACAAGGACTGGTTATAAATTATGATGAAGTCAAAAAGGATTTCTTTCATTGCCGCTGTGCTGACGGCGATTCTTCTTGCGTCAGCCGCTATGCCCGTGCCCGGCGTCCGCGCCGAGGACTCCGGCGGTAACGAAGCGTTTGAATATGAGGTGAACGATGACGGGAAAAGCATAAAGATAACCTCTTATCGCGGACTCGGCAGCAGTGTGAAAATCCCCTCGGCTATAGACGGCAGGGAAGTCATCGGAATCGGCAAAAGCGCCTTTGCGTCCTGCTCGCAGATAGAGGTTCTCTCTATACCCGTAAGCGTCGCGGAAATAGACGAGCTTGCGTTTTCGGGCTGTTCACAGATAAAGGAAATATCTATACCCGATGAGGTTACGGAAATAGGCAGAATGGCTTTTGCAAACTGCACATCACTTAAAATAGTGAACTTCGGCGAAAAACTTAAAAAGGTGGACGATTATGCCTTTATGGGCTGTACATCGCTTTCTGAGCTTTTACTTCCGGCAAGCACGGAGGAGATAGGACGGTACGCTTTCTTTAACTGCCATTCTCTTGCGAATCCCGGAGCGCTCAGCAAAGTCAGGTCTGTGGGCGAATACGCCTTTGAAAATACAGGCTGGGTAAATAATTATAATGGCGATTATCTGACCGTGGGCGACGGTCTGCTGGTAAAGTATAAGGGGAACGGTAAAAAGCTTAGCCTCGACAAAAAGATAAAGACCGTCGGTTCGAGCGCATTTCTTGATAATAAAACCATAACCGGCATAAAGGTTTCCGCAAATACGGAGAAAATCCTTGACGGCGCGTTTGAGGGAGCGTCCGCGCTTGAAAGTGTTGACCTGTCGGCGTCTAAGGCGAATATTTCCAACCGCGCGTTCGAGAAATGTACAAAGCTGAAAGAAATCAAGCTTTCAAACGCTATGACCTCGATAGGCAAGGAAGCGTTTATCGGCTGTAAATCACTGACAAAAATATCAATACCCGACTCTGTCGAACAGATAGGCGATTCCGCGTTCAGCGGCTGCTCAGCTCTCTCTGATGTTACTATCGGGAGCGGAGTGAAAAAACTCGGGGAAAAAGTCTTTGCCTCCTGTAACGCCCTCGGTAAAATTGAGATTCCGGGCAGCGTCGCACAGGTCGCCGATGACTGTTTCTCCGGCTGTGTAAGTCTGACGCGGGCGGTTATTGAGGGCGACGCGAGGATAGGATACGCGTTTTCGGGCTGTCTGCATCTTGAGGAGGCGGCGTTTCTCAGCAACTCTCCCTTTATAGATGACCATGCCTTTGTGGATTGTCCTGATGTTGTAATATATGCCGCGAACGGCAGCAGCGCGGAAAAATTCGCGGAGGAAAAGCATATAGCTTGCGAGCCTCTCTCGAAATTCGCGTTCGACGGATATATCTATAAGGGCGTATTCAGTGCCGATGAGAGTACGAACGACGGATTTTCCGTGGGATATACGACTGTCGTAATATTTCTGATAATAGGTAATATTTTAATAGCTTTCTTGATCAGCGCGTATGTGCTTATCAAGGGACCTGAGAAAAGAAGCATGAGGCACGCGAAAACTCCAAGCCATATAAGAAAATAATCACTATCCACTATCGGTAGTATGTTTATTGATACAAATATTCATGATTACAATATTGTAATCTTATAATTGTTCGTGCTGTGTTGACATTTATTTTTGTAGGTACTAACATTAAATAGGATTTTTCAGGCAACTCCGAGAAATTTACCACCTTGATGATTGAATTACGAAAAAGTCCGCCGTATTTCGTTGGGGCTGCTTTTGCTTTGGAGGGAATAGAATGAAATATATATGTGCCGCTTTGGCGGCTATGATAATATGTCTGGCGACATTCGGCGGCTGTGAAAACGATACCCCTGATACCGTGTCTGAACCCTCTGTCGTTTCGTCTGAAACAGAGTCAAAAGCTGATTTATCATCAAAAGCGCCTGAGTCCTCCGCAGTTTCGGAGGAGAAACCTTCATCATCTGAAGCGGAATCTGAGCCCGAGCCTGTTAAAGTTGACGCGAGTTGGTTTGATGACGCCGTCTTTATAGGGGACAGCGTGACGCTCAAGCTTTCGTACTATGCCGACAACGGTTCTCTCGGAAAAGCCGAGTTTCTCTGCCAAGGCAGCCTCGGATACGGGAACGCCCTGTGGGATTTAAAAGCAAAGGGAAACGTTCACCCGACATATGAGGGGAAAAAATATACTGTCGATGAGGGCGCGAAGATGCTGAAAGCGAAGAAGATATTTATCATGTTCGGCATGAATGATATAGGTTTGTACGGTATAGATGATTCCGTAAAAAATATGGAAAAACTGACACAAAAGGTAGCGGGGAAAAATCCCGGCGCACGGATCTATATTCAGTCTGTTACACCCATGCTCGAAAAGAAGCAGTTAAATGATTTGAACAACAAGAATATTGATACGTTTAACGAAAAGATAAAGACTGTTTGCGGGAAAAAGGGATATACATATCTCGATGTAGCGTCCGTTATGAAAAATAAAAAGGGAAATTTAAAACCTGAATATTGCAGCGACCCCGAATCTATGGGCATTCACTTTTCGGACGAAGGCTGCAAACAATGGGTAGATTATCTTAAAGAAACAGTTGGCATATTGTGACAGATTATTTACAATATAACCACTGCTCGTGTTCCCCGTTTGGCTTTATTACTCACGCGGCTTACGCTGCGCTTGCCACGCCCTATGACCGGGGTGCCCAACAGTACGGGGCCCGGCGGGACGGAGCCCTGTGGGACGGGGCCCTGTGGGACGGAGCCCTGTGGGACGGGGCCCTGTGGGACGGGGCCCGGCGGGACAGCCCCTTATTGAAAAGAAAGGAATTGAGAAAATGAAAAAAATATTTTTAGCTCTGCTCGCGTCTGCCGTTATTTTGTCGCTGACCGCCTGCGGAAACTCCGATAACACCTTGACGTCCTCGTTACCGTCGTCTTCGTCATCTGTTTCGTCACAGAATAATTCCGCGGCGTCGGCAGCCGAATCATCAAATGAGCCGGCATCGGCTGACGAAAGCTCGAAAGTTTCCTCCGATACATCATCGGGCGAAAAAACCGAACTTCAGACCGTACTTGAAAAGGTCAAGTCAGAAGTTAAGCTGCCTGACGATATGGTGGATTTCGACGCGAGAAGGCTAAAGAGAGTTTTCGGTATAACAGAGGAGCAGGCTGCGGATTTTGCGGGAGCGATTTGTACCGACGGTCTGAAGCAGGACGAGATAATATTCGTCAAGGCTAAGGACGAAGCCTGCGTAAAGGATATTGCGGACAGGCTTCAAAACGACTGGCAGTCAAAATATGACGTAATTAAAAATTACGACCCCGATCAGATGGCAATAATAAAAAGCGCTAAGGTTGAAACAAACGGACTTTATGTATCGCTCGTTATTTCAGCGGACGCAGAAAAAATCATGAGTATTCTCAACGAAAGTATAACTTAGGCAAGTATGTCCTCCAACGGGACGGAGCCCGGTGGGACGGAGCCCAACGGGACGGAGCCCAACGGGACGGAGCCCAACGGGACGGAGCCCAACGGGACGGGGCCCTGCGGGACGGGGCCCGGCGGGACGGAGCCCGGCGGGGCAAGCCCTTTATTGAAAGTAAGCTGTAAGCTGTTTAAGGTCGGTGGTGTTTTCACTTGGTTTTTTCAAGTTTAATATTTCTCTTTATGTTTTTGCCGACGGTTCTGGTTCTTTATTATATCTCTCCGAAAAGATACAGAAACCTGACGCTTTTTATAGTTGACCTTATTTTTTACGCGTGGGGCGAGCCCCAGCTTGTTATACTAATGCTCGTTTCAATAATTTTAAACTATACAGCGGGTATAATTATCGCGTTAAACAGAGAAAGGAAGGCGGTCGCGAGATCGGCGTTAATACTGTCGATAGTATTGAACCTCGGTCTGCTCGGATTTTTCAAGTATGCGGGCTTTATCGGAGAAACGCTCAACATAGTTATGCCGTTTCTCAACATACCTGTCATTGAGGTCGCACTGCCTATAGGTATTTCATTCTATACGTTTCAGACGATGTCATACACGATAGACGTCTATCGCAACACCGTCAAGGTTCAGAAAAATATTATAACCTTTGGCGCTTACGTTTCGCTTTTTCCTCAGCTTATAGCGGGGCCTATTGTCAGATATGAGGATGTGGCGGAGCAGCTTACGAACCGCCGTGAAACTCTCGAACATTTTACCGACGGTGTAAAGCTGTTTCTTATCGGTCTATCCAAGAAGGTCTTGCTCGCCAACGAGATGGGCAGCCTGTGGGATTCTGTGCGCGGCAGCGGGGCGGAAAGCGGCGCGCTCGGCGCATGGATAGGTATAATAGCGTATTCATTTCAGATATATTTTGATTTTTGCGGGTATTCGGAGATGGCGATGGGTCTTGGCAAAATGTTCGGTTTTGATTTCCTGAAGAATTTCAACTATCCGTATATCTCAAAGAGCATTACTGAATTTTGGCGCAGATGGCACATATCACTCGGAACATGGTTTCGGGAATATGTCTACATTCCGCTCGGCGGCAACAGGCGCGGTCTTGGCCGCCAGATAATAAACATAGGCGTGGTTTGGTTCCTGACAGGGCTTTGGCACGGAGCGAGCTGGAATTTCATTCTATGGGGGCTTTATTTCGGATTTATCCTTATGCTTGAAAAGTTATTTCTTCTCAAGCTTCTTAAAAAAGCGCCCGTGTTCATATCGCACATATATTCAATAATACTGATCGTATTCGGCTGGGTGCTGTTTTACTTTGAGGATATGAGCGATATGGGTGTATTTATCTGCCGTTTATTCGGTTCGGACGGGTTTATGATGTCGGGTGACGTTTCCGCGACGGTAATATCGTACATACCGCTTTTAGCGGCGGCGGCGATAATATCAACTCCCCTCATAAGCAAGCTGTATCATCGGATAAAGAGCAAGCCGATTCTTTATGTGATCGACAACGCGGGATGCGTTATATCGCTCTTACTTTGCACCTCATCATTAGTCAGCAGCGGCTACAATCCTTTCCTCTACTACAAATTTTAGCGGAGTGCCTCCGCAGGCAAGTCGCGTAGTCGCTCGCTTCCGCTCGCTCGGCTTCGGCAAGAAAAGTTTATTGCCGCGCGGGGACGATATTACCAATGAACTGCCGTGCGCTAATTAAGTACTAACTTCTTGCGCGGCACACAAGCGCCCCTTGTCGGTGTCGAAGTTTTTTCGCCGTATGGCGAAAAACGACTTCGCGTCTTGCGTGTCGGGGCCACTCGGCCGCAGCGGATAAAATTGCGATAAGAGTTGATTAAATTTATGAAGATTAAAAACGCTATTAAATATTTGCCGACAGTAATTTTTTGCTTATTTATATTTGCAATAATGATTCTGTATTTTGTCTTGCCGAAAGAAGAATATTCGGTTCAGGAAAAGAAGAAGTTAGCCGAATTTCCCGAATTTACGGCTGAAAGACTTGATAACGGTGATTTTCAAAACGATATTGATGAATATCTTTCAGACCATGTGGCGGCGAGGAACTTTTTCGCGGGTTTCAGCGCATACTATGAGCTTTTGACAGGTCGAAACGGCTCTAATGGGATTTACCTCGGCAGCGACAGTTTCCTTTTCCCGGAACCGACCGAGGACAGCGGGCTTTTATCTCAAAACGCGGGTTATATAAAGGAATATGCCGACTACTCGGAGATCCCCGTCTATATGACGCTGATACCGTCAACCGGATATATCAACAGCTCCAAGCTCCCCGCAAACCACAAGGAGTATAATGACGGCGAGCTTATCGGCTCCTTTAAAAACAAACTCGGTGAGAATATAACCTTTATTGATGTGACAGAAACATTCGCTCAAAAGGCGGCTGATGAACAGCTATACTACAAGACCGACCACCACTGGACGTCGCTCGGAGCGTATGAATGCTACAAGCTGCTCGGTGAGAGCATGGGCTACACTCCGCTCGGAGAGAGCGATTTCCTCAAGGAAAGCGTCGGCGGATTCTACGGAACTTCATATTCAAAGAGCGCTCTGTGGAGTATCCCTCCCGAAAATATTGAGCTTTGGAGCAATAAAAATCAGCCTGCGGGTTCTGTCAGTGTAGAGATAAACGACGGCGGCAAGATAAAAACTTCAGACAGCTATTTCTTTAGAGAACAGCTTGAAAATGACGATAAGTACCCTGTTTTCCTTGACGGCAACCACAGCCTTGTCAAAATAACAAACAGGAACGCCGACGGCGGAAGGCTGGTTGTCGTAAAGGACTCCTATGCTCACGCAATAGTACCGTTTCTCTCTCAAAACTACAGCGAAGTAATTATGGCGGATCTCCGCTACTATAAAAAGGATATTTCAGCGCTTGCCGAGGAGGAAAACGCCGACGCGGTTCTGATACTTTATTCCCTTGACAATATGGCGACGGATAATAACCTTGCGTATCTATATTAAATATTAAGAGGAATATTCAATATGAAAACAAGCGACTTCTACTACGAGCTGCCCGAGGAGCTTATCGCGCAAACACCTATAGAGCCCCGCGACAGTTCCCGGATGATGGTGCTGCACAAAAAGACAGGTGAAATCGAACACAGGCATTTTTATAATATTGTAGACTATCTGAATGAGGGCGACTGCCTGATTTTAAATGATTCACGCGTCCTTCCCGCAAGGATATACGGTGTCAAGGACAAGACAAACACCAATGTTGAGTTTTTGCTTCTGCACCGCATAGAGGGCAATCGCTGGGAGGCTCTTGCCAAGCCCGGAAAGCGGGCAAAGGCAGGCACGAGCTTTACATTCGGCGATGGTATCATGCGTTGTAAAGTTTCGGACGTTACGGAGGACGGAAGCAGAATACTCGACTTTAATTGCGAGGGAAATTTCTACGAATGCCTTGACCGCCTCGGTCAGATGCCGCTTCCCCCGTATATACACGAAAAGCTGAAGGACAAGGAGCGCTACCAAACCGTGTATAGCCGGGAGTTAGGCTCCGCCGCCGCTCCGACCGCGGGACTTCATTTTACTGAGGAGCTTATGGAGCATATCAGGAATAAGGGAGTGAATATGGGCTTTGTGACGCTTCATGTCGGACTGGGTACATTCCGTCCCGTAAAGGTCGATGATGTGACAAAGCACAAAATGCACTCCGAGCATTACGATATGAGCGGGGAGACGGCTGACCTTATAAACGAAACGCACAAAAACGGCGGCCGTGTTTTCTGTGTCGGCACAACGAGCTGCCGTACCGTTGAATCGGTTGCCGCCCGTGAGGGAGCGATAAAGGCGAGCGAGGGAATGACCGATATATTTATATATCCGGGCTTCAGGTTTAAGGCTATGGACTGCCTTATAACGAATTTTCACCTGCCTGAAAGTACGCTGATAATGCTTGTTTCGGCTTTTGCGGGGTACGACAATATAATGAACGCCTATAAAACGGCGGTAGACGAAAAATACAGATTTTTCAGCTTTGGCGACGCGATGCTTATAATCGACTGATTTCTAAAGGAGGAACTGTTTGTGATTTTTCTGTTTATTTCTACGACGTTTTTATTTATCTTTGTGATTTTATTTGCTTTTGGCGCGACGCTTTTCGCGTTTGCAGCCGATTCATGGCGGGTAAGCTTTACGGCGTGTATTTTAGACATTATCGCGGCTTTTTGGATTGCATTTATTAATAAGATGGCGTCAGTAAAATACAACATAACGCTTGAAATAATGGATTACGACATACACGCTTTTCTGGACAGACAGTACAAATTCCTTGACAGATCCTTTTTAAGCGCAGGTGTTAAAAATCTTATAAAAGCGAACATAGCTGTCGGATACATTCACAACGAGCAATACGGCGAGGCGCTTAAAATTTATAACGAATTTGAAGCCTCGGGTTATCGGAACATTACACCCGTCCTGAGGTTTATCATACTTGACAATCAGTCGGGCGTGTATCTGCGTACAGGTGATATAGAGCGCGCGAGACTGTATATGCGGAATGCCGAAGCCGTACTGCGAACGGTCAATGCCCCGCGGTCGACAATGCAGAGCTTTTACAAACTTTTTCAGCTTACTGTTGCGACATTTAATTTTGCGGTAAACAAAAACGAAAAGACGGCCGCGGACTATCTTAATATGCTCCGTGGAAACCTTTCCGCTGTTAATTCTAAAAGCGTGATAAAAACAAGTGAAATTCATATACACTATGAGATGGGAATCGCCTGTATCGCGCTTGGCAACGAGGAACAAGCAAACTCTGAATTTGATATTGTGCTTCAGTCGGGCGCGGAGTTACCCTGCGTTGAGCGCATAAAAGAATATCGTATAACGGGCGATGTATCCGTGCTGAAGATATAAAAACAAAACCCGGAGCGTACGCTTCGGGTTTTGTTCTATAATATTTATGTACATTGCGGTTCCTCGGCGGAGCGCCTCCTTCGCGCCCCGCGTTTAATAGCATAGGACTTCCGCCCCCGTTTCTGTTACGAGAACCATTATCTCCCATTGCGCGGACGGCTTTTTGTCCGCGGTGTATATAGTCCAGCCGTCCTCTCTGTCTGTGTATATTTTGTCGCTGCCCATGTTTATCATAGGCTCTATGGTGAATATCATTCCGGGGACAAGAAGCATCTCCTCTCCGCGCTTTGAGCAATAGCTGACCCATGGATCCTCGTGAAATTCAAGTCCTACGCCATGACCGCCGATTTGACGAACGACGGAGTAGCCGTTTTTAACCGCGTGTTCGTGAACGGCTTCGCCCATATCGCCGAGGAAGCCCCACGGCTTGACGGCTTTCAGACCAATGTCTACCGCTTCCTTTGTTACCTCTACAAGCCTGCGCTTTTCCTCGCTGACATCACCTATACAGAACATTCGCGAGGAATCGGAAAAATACCCGTTAAGTATTGTCGAACAGTCAACATTGATAATATCCCCGTCCTTGAGTATGACGTCATTCGACGGAATGCCGTGGCACACGACCTCATTTATCGAAGTGCATACACTCTTGGGATATTCCTCATATCCGAGTGTCGCGGGAGTGCCTCCCATTTCTATGGTCTTTCTGTATACTATATCGTCAATATCCTGAGTTGTCATTCCCTCGCGGATTTTCGCGGCGACCTCGTCGAGAACGGCGATGTTGATTTTGCAGCTTTCCTTGATTGCCTCGATTTGCGCGGGCGTTTTTATAATGCTGTGGTCGGGGACTATATGCCCCATTGACGCGTATTCCGTAATTTTGTCGTCAAATTCCTCGTGACATTTTTTGTATTTTTTCCCGCTTCCGCACCAGCATGGATCGTTTCTTCCGATTTTTCCAGACATATTATCCATTCTCCTTTTAATTTTCAAATATAGCTTACGCAAGCCGTCCCCGCGTTTCAGGCCGTGAGCATCAAATGACGCATTTTACCCGCGAGATACAGCGAGCCGCATATTACGACGGCCCCGTCAGCTCCGGCATCGGATAAAGCTCTCCTGTACGCCTCGCCGTAATCCTCTAGAGCCGTTACGTCACCGCAATACCTTCCGACAATATCCGCAAGATCCTCCGACCGTAAAGCGCGGGGATTGTCAGGCGCGAGGGTATATGCCTTGTCAAAAAGCGGCGCGATATATGAAACCGCTGTTTCAACGTCCTTGTCGGCAAGCATACCTGTTATCAGGATTTTGCGCTTGCCGCCGAGATATTTTTTTACCGCGTCGGCGAGAGCCCGAGCTCCTCCCGGATTGTGCGCACCGTCCAAAAGCACTGCGGGTTTTTCATGTAAAAGCTCAAGACGGGCGAAAAGCCTTGCGTTTTTGAATCCTGTCCTCAGCGCGTTTGCGGTTATGTTATAGCCCTGCTGTGACAGGAGCTTCAGCGAAGCCAGAGCCGCCGAAGCGTTTCTGTATTGATGTTCACCGATAAACGGGATAAAAAGCTCAATCTCGCCTTCAACGCCAAACGTTCCGTCTGTCCTGTACAAAAATTCCGAACCGTGAATATCGTCCTTTATCGGTGTTATCGCGGAATCATCAGCTATCGTAAGGGTATTGTTGTTTTCAGCCGCGGCGCTTCTCACCACATCGAGAACGCCGTCCGGCTGATCTGCGTAGACTACCGTTTGACCGTTGTTTTTTATTATCCCGCATTTTTCAAACGCTATTTTTTCGACTGTATCTCCGAGTATCGCTGTGTGGTCGAGGGATATTGACATTATGACCGACAAAAGAGGCGTGCTTATAATATTTGTCGCGTCAAAGCGTCCGCCCAGCCCGACCTCCAGAACAACTATATCGCATTTCCGCTCAAGAAACCATAAAAAGGCAAGAGCTGTAATGAACTCAAACTCTGTTATAATGATATTGAGCCTTTTCATATCGTCAACCTCCGCGGAAACCTTTTCGGTAAGCAGTGAAAGCTCCTCTTTGGAGATCATTTCACCGTCTATGCGGAAACGCTCACGAAAGTCCATAATATACGGAGAAGTATACAGTCCTGTTCTATATCCCGCCGCGGTAAGGACGTTCGATATTAGCGTGCATACAGTCCCCTTGCCGTTCGTGCCCGCTACATGGATAAATTTCAGCTCGTTTTGCGGGTCGCCAAGCCTTGAGAGCAGCTCCCGTATTCTCTCAAGACCCGGACGTATTCCGAATTTCAGAAGTGAGTTTACCTTTTCGATTGATTTTAAATAATCCATGCGTTACCTCCCGTTTGTGCATTCATAGTATATATTTTTTTCCATGATTTTGCAAGCGGTTAAAAATATCCCGCAGGGTGGATAACGTGTTCCTCCTTTGGAGAAAATCCCGACAGCCTTTTATCAAGCAATAGCAGAGCGGGGCGGACACAATACGAGCCGAAGCGTTTCTTGAGCTTGTCGAGCGTTTTGTCGAGACTTTGCAGCCTGCCGCGGCTCTCTCCGTCAAAGAATGTAATTTGCTCTCCGAAACTGCACGGCGTCAGGGAGGATACGCTCACTCCGACGTTTCTTATCGGTTTGTTCCAACGGTAGCTTTTTCGGAAAAGCTCCATAGCCGCGCCGTTTATCTCCGACGTGATATTCGTAGGGCGATCGAGAGTTTTTTGCCGGGTGAATGACATAAATTCATTATCCCTGACACTTATCGACACACATGACGCGAAAAAGCCCTGTTCGCGAAGCCTGCGCGCGACTGAATCGGAAAGAATGCTCATCATTATTTTTACGTCCTCGTCATTTTTCAGGTCGCGGGGAGTTGTAGAGGAATTTCCTATTGATTTAACGTGATTTTCACATCCGAAGACAGCGACAGGGGAGGAGTCAAGTCCGTTAGCAAACGCGTGAAGTATCTCTCCCCACTTTCCGAAGTGACTTTTCAGCCCGTCCGCGTCAAGGCGAGCAAGCTCGCCTATAGTGTGTATTCCGAATTTCTCGAGTTTTTTCTCTGTCGCTCTGCCGACGTAGAGAAGGTCTTTCGCGGGCAGCGGCCATACGATCTCACGGAAATTTTCCGCTCCTATATACGTTATAGCGTCGGGCTTTTTGTAGTCGCTGCCGAGCTTTGCGAAAATCTTGTTGAAGCTGACCCCGATGCTGACGGTTATGCCGATTTCGCGCTTTATTCTCCCGCCGATGTCACGCGCGATAGCCATTCCGTCGCCGAGTATTCCGCTGCCCGTGACGTCGAGCCAGCATTCGTCCGGCCCGAACGGTTCTACCATATCGGTGTAGTCGAGATATATCTTTTTAATTCTCTCCGAGATTTTAATATATTTCTCAAAATGCGGCGGCACGACCACAAGGCCGGGACATTTTTGCTTTGCGGAGTATATCGTTTCTCCCGTTTTAATGTCGTATTTTTTCGCGAGTTCATTTTTCGCGAGGATTATTCCGTGTCTGTTTTCCTCATTGCCTCCGACGGCGACAGGCTTATTACGGATTTCGGGATTGTCGCGGCATTCTACGGACGCGTAAAACGAGTTGCAGTCGCTGTGAAGTATTGTTCGCATTAAGCTCGCCCCTCTTTGTAAACATTTGTTCTTAGCAAAATTATAGAACATCTGTTTTCATAATTCAAGAGGTAAATTCTTAAAATCAGAACAAAATTTCCCAATAGACCTTAAATTGAAGTATTTAAATACAATATATTACCGCTGAAAGAACTAATGTACAGTCCGTATAGAAAATCTTTAGCAATTTTAAGCTTGTATAAGAATTTTTAAAAGTATGCGTTACAGAATAGGCAATATGTTCACCGCCTTTTCAGTAGAGGCGGGGAACATCGGCAGTGGTTATACACGCGTTTTTTGTGGTATTTAAAGACATTATGGTTATTGTATAATTAGCAGAAATTAAGTATAATTTATACATAGGTTATTATTTCATATAAACCGATTAATTTGCTTGAAAAGAGCTGTTGCCGTTTGTTTAAATTAAGACGTTTTCTGAAAAGCTATACGCCGCAGCTTATAGTCGGACCTGTATGCAAGCTTATAGAGGCTGTCTTTGAGCTTATAATACCGCTTGTAATGGCGGATATAATAGATACGGGAGTTAAGAACGGGGACCGCGGGTATGTATGGCGGCAGGGCGGAGTTATGATACTGCTCGCCGCGCTCGGGCTCGGATTCGCGCTTATCTGTCAGAAAAGTGCGTCAATAGTATCACAGGGCTTTGGCACAAAGATAAGAAACGCCATGCTCAGGCATATAAACACGCTTTCTCACAGCGAGCTTGACAGGATCGGCACACCGTCGCTGATAACCAGAATGACAAACGATATAAACCAGCTTCAGGTAGCTGTCGCGATGCTCATACGGCTTGTTATAAGAGCGCCGTTCCTCGTTATAGGCGCGCTGATAATGGCGATGACGATAGATATTAACCTCTCGCTGATATTTCTAATCGCCGCGCCGCTTCTCGCACTTGCGCTTTATATAGTTATGAGCCGCTCCGTCCCGTTTTTCAAGAGGATACAGTCAAGCCTTGACAGGCTCTCGCTGATAACACGCGAGAATCTTTCGGGAAACAGAGTTATACGGGCGTTCTCAAAGCAGGAGAGCGAAAAACAGCGCTTCAACGAAAGGAACGACGAGCTTACAAAAACGGCGATAGCCGTAGGAAAGCTCTCCGCGCTTCTGAACCCTGTGACATATGTTATTATAAATATCGCGATAATCGCGATAGTCTGGTTCGGCAGCGGCTATGTATATACGGGGGAGCTTACACAGGGCGAGATAATCGCTTTGGTAAACTATATGACGCAGATACTTCTGGCTATGGTAGCGGTCGCGAACCTTGTCGTTATATTCACCAAGGCGGCGGCGTCCGCAAACAGAGTCAATGAGGTATTCGCGGCGGAACCGAGCGTGAGAGAGGGCGTTAAAACAGAATCCAATGTCAAAAACGCCCCTATGATTGAGTTCAGGGACGTGTCGTTCGCGTATGGCGAGGGCAAGTATGCGCTTGAGAATATCAGCTTTACGGCGGATAAGGGCGAAACAATAGGCATTATAGGCGGTACGGGTTCGGGAAAGTCAACGCTGATAAATCTTATCCCGCGATTCTATGACCCGCAAAAGGGTTCTGTGCTTATTGACGGAATGTCCGCGGCGGACTATACTTTTTCGTCGCTCAGGAGCAGAATAGGTATAGCTCCTCAAAATGCCGTGCTTTTCAGCGGAACGATAAGGAGCAACCTTTTGTGGGGCGGCAGAAACGCCTCTGACGAGGATATAGAGCGGGCGCTCAGGGTTTCGCAATCGTATGAGTTTGTTTCAAAGCTGCCGGACGGGATCGAGCATGAGGTTCTCGCGGGAGGGAAAAACTTCTCCGGAGGGCAAAAGCAAAGACTGACGATCGCCAGAGCGATAATATCACACCCGGAGATACTGATACTTGACGACAGCTCAAGCGCGCTCGACTTCGCGACAGATGCGGCGCTCAGACGTGCGCTCTCCGCCGAAACAGGCGGCATGACTACTGTGATAGTTTCTCAGCGTGTCGCGGCGGTGAGGTATTCAGACAAGATACTTGTGCTTGATGACGGAAAGCTCGCGGGGGTGGGAACGCATGAGGAGCTTTTCAAAAATTGTGAGGTTTATAAGGAAATATGTCTGTCACAGCTCGGCGCGGACGAAACAGAAAATTAAAATCGGTGATACATTATGAAAAAGAACTCACAAACTAAAAAGAAAACGTTAAAACGCATAGCCTCCTATACTAAGCCATACGGAAAAAGCCTCGCCGGAGCCGTTATATCCGCTGTGTTCTATGTTGTGCTTAACCTTGCGACGCCCGTGCTTATAGGTCAGGCGATAGACAAAGCGGTGGGGAAGGGCAGCGTCGATTTTTCGGCAGTTCTGAGTATTGTAGGCATGATCGCCATGACGGCGATAGGCTCGGCGTTTTTTCAATGGCTAATGGCTCTTTTCACAAATACGGTCAGCTATATGACGATGCGCGATATGAGGCGCGATATATTCGCAAAGTTTAACGATGTCCCTCTCAAGTACATTGACTGCCACCCTCACGGCGACTTGATAAGCCGTGTAATAAACGATATTGACGCTGTCGAAGACGGTCTGTTTCAGGGAGTTACACAGCTTTTTTCGGGAGTGGTGATGATAATCGGAACGCTTGTATTTATGCTTGTGATTGATTTGAGGATAGCGGCAGTCGTTGTCATTATAAGTCCGCTGTCTGTTTTTGTCGCCGCCATGATAACCCGGCTTTCCCATAAAATGTTCATCGAGCAGTCAAGGACTCAGGGAGAAATAAGTTCGTATGTCGAGGAAATAGTCGGCAATCAGAAGACAGTCAAGGCGTTCGGCTATGAGGAGCGCTCTATAACAGACTTTGAGGAGATAAACGAACGGCTCCGCGTTTGCGGGCAGAAGTCGCAGTTTTATTCCTCTCTTGCCAACCCGAGCACCCGGTTTGTAAACTCCGTTGTAACGGCCGCGGTCACGATAGTGGGCTCTATCAATGCCATAAGCGGTATTATCTCCGTCGGTCAAATATCCTGTTTCCTGACATACGCGAACCAGTACACAAAGCCCTTTAACGAGGTGACGGGGGTTATCCCGCAGCTGCAGTCGGCTC
>CAYLOD010000006.1:0-9678 GCA_964385235.1 uncultured Clostridium sp. | reverse complement strand
CGTCAAGGGTGTTTGACGTTCTTGACGAACCTGAGCAGAGCAGGGACGCCGACTCCGCTGTAGAGATGAAAGACTGCAGGGGGGCAATAGACATTGAGAACGTTTACTTCTCGTATTCACCCGATAAAAAGCTGATTGAGGACTTTAATCTGAAGGTCAGACCCGGTCAGCGTGTCGCTATTGTCGGTCCTACAGGCTGCGGAAAGACAACGGTTATAAATCTCCTTATGAGGTTCTATGATATTGACAGCGGAAGAATTTTAATAGACGGCACAGATATACGGGCTATAACTCGAAACAGCCTCAGAGGGCTTTACGGAATGGTTCTGCAGGAAAGCTGGCTTTATAACGCCACAATAGCCGAAAATATAGCATACGGCAAGCCCGGAGCGACAATAGACGAGATACGCGCCGCCGCCCGAAAAGCTTATATAGACGGCTATATACGGCGGCTTCCCGACGGGTACGATACGGTTATAACCGAGGAGGGCATAAACCTATCACAGGGACAGAAGCAGCTTATGTGCATAGCCCGCGTTATGCTGCGCGACCCGCCTATGCTCATACTCGACGAAGCTACAAGCAGTATCGACACAATGACGGAGATACGCGTGCAGCGTGCGTTTGACGCTATGATGAAAGGCAGGACAAGCTTTATAGTCGCTCACCGGCTTTCAACTATCAAGGAAGCCGATATTATCCTTGTTATGAAGGACGGTCATATAATAGAGCAGGGCAGTCATCAGGAGCTTCTCGCGCGCGGGGGCTTTTACAATACGCTTTATAACAGTCAGTTCAGCAGCGTAAAAAATGCTGTTTTGTAATGCAGGTGATTTTATGAAAAAGATGTCGCTTATTTCCTTATCTTGGCCAATTTTAATCGAAGCACTTCTGTTTATGATGCTCGGCTTTGTTGATGTTTTCGCTCTGAGCCGATACGACGACCTTGCATCTGCTTCCGTAGGAACGGCAAATCAGGTCGCAAGCATATGCAATCTTTTGTTTTCCGTGACTTCAACGGCGAGCGCAATAATCATAGCGCAAAACCTCGGCGCGAAAAACCGCGCTAAGGCAACGCAGACCGCCGCGCTGTCGATTTTCTTTAACTTTATGCTCGGCTTGATCGTAAGTCTGGTTCTCGTTTTTTTTAACAGACCCATGCTTTCCGCGCTTGGGGCGAAGGGCAAAGTTCTGTCGTTCGGGAGTGAATACCTTGTCATTGTGGGCGGCTTTATGTTCGGTCAGGCTGTTATAAACTCAATTAACGTCATATTCAGAAGTCACGGCTATACACGCATACCGATGTACATAACCGTGGTTATGAATGTTTTAAACACGGTTCTCGACCTCACATTTGTGTTCGGCTGGTTCGGTCTGCCTGTACTGGGAGTTAAAGGCGTAGCCATAGCGACGACCTTCAGCAAAATTGTCGGCGCGGTAATTCTTGTGATAATCTTCTTTAAAAAAATCGAGAAGCCCTCTATGTTCAAGATGCTTTTTCCGTTTCCATTCAGGGACTTCGGTCTTATGCTCAAGGTCGGTATACCCGCCGCCTTTGAGTCAATAAACTATAATCTGTCGCAGCTTATCATTACATCCATTGCGCTCAGGTTTATGACGGATAACGAGTATATAACGAGGAGCTATACTCAAAATATCACCTCGGTATTCTACATTTTCTCGCTTTCAATAGGGCAGGGGGCGCAAATACTGACGAGCCATTATGTCGGTGCGAAAGAGTACGACAAGGCATACAGAGAACTGTGGAAAAGTCTTTTGCTCGGATACGGTCTGACTGCCGTTATGTGTACGATTGGGGTCGTATTCCGGCATCAGCTTGTTGGCATATTTACCGACAATCCCGAGGTCATAGCGATAGGCGGTAATCTGATAATTATAAATGTTATTCTCGAGGTGGGCAGGTGTACTAACCTTATCGTTATTAACAGCCTTAGAGGAGCAGGCGATGTCTTTTTCCCGACGGGAGCGGCGATTTTTTCAATGTGGGTGATCTCTACACTTGGCTCATATATTCTCGTAGTAGTCTGCGGATGGGGGATATACGGAATGTGGATCGCGCTTACGGCGGACGAGTGCTTCAGAGCCGTATTGATGATATTCCGCTGGAAAAACGGAAAGTGGCGGGGAAAATCCCTCGCCGCATCTGCGGAAAGCGCCGAACAGACGTTATGATCACTGTAAAATATCCCATTAATTTTCTTTGAATTTTAGCTTGCGGCTGCTTTTGCGCCGTATGCTTCAATAACGCATAAAATATCCCCGGTAAATCATATATATTATTGGAAAAAATATGATTTATCGGGGGATTCCTTATGATAACAGCGCTTACTGTAAAGCGTATACGACCGTGCGGGATCAGGGAAAGATTTCGCGCGGTTTTTTCTCCGTATGAGATAAAAGTAAAGCATATTCAGGACAAATTTCTCGGTCTGAATATGCTCCATATTACATATATTCAAAAGGATTCGGCAGTCAGATTTAAGAAAATCAAGCGTGCCGTTCATGCCGGCTTTACGGAAACACTATGCGCATATAACGTGACGCTCCCTCGAAGCTTGGGATTCAAACGCTTTGAAAGTACAGAATATTCGTGTCAGCTTTGTATCAATGCCGCCGAGGAATATATCCGTCAGCTTGACGCTGAACCGGACGAGCTGAGAATATCGCTGTACGACCTGACAGGCAGATTCGTCAATGCCGCCGAACGCCTTGCAAGGTACACAAAATCTCTGAAAATCGCCACAAAAGCTATCAGCCTTTACGAAGCCGAAAACGAGCGTTTAATGCGTGAATACGGTGCGGCGCTGCTGGTTCGCGACAGACTCGGAGAAATTCTGCCGTGTGACATTCTTGTCGCGCCGCAAACAATTACCGAGCCTCTTTCCGTCACAAGCGGCACGGCTGTTTTTACGGGAAGTCCGCCCAAGGTTTCTGTCGGGGGAATAGTATACGACCGCTTCGAGGTGCCGCTGCCCGCTTGCTTTAAAGAAATAAAACCGGAAGAACTGTCAAACACCTACTTCTTAAGCGCGCTTTACTCGCTTGAAAAAATGAAATGGCTTGGCGGGTTGTGCCCATCGGCAAGTCACGGCGGGGTACCCCCGCCGGAAAGACGCGAAGTCGTTTTTTGACATACGTCAAAAAACTTCGCAGTGTACAGGTATTGTCAGTGTGCCGCGATAGGAAGTTTATGCTTAGTTATTGCACGGCAATTATTGATAACACCGTTCCCGCGCGGGCGGGGTATCCCCGCCGGAAAGACGCGAAGTCGTTTTTTGACATACGTCAAAAAACTTCGCAGTGTACAGGTATTGTCAGTGTGCCGCGATAGGAAGTTTATGCTTAGTTATTGCACGGCAATTATTGATAACACCGTTCCCGCGCGGGCGGGGTATCCCCGCCGGAAAGACGCGAAGTCGTTTTTCCCCTATGGCGAAAAACTTCGACACCGATTAAGGACGTTTGTGTGCCTCGCAAGAAATTTTGTACTTGATTAGAACACGGCAGTTCATTGGTAACTTCCCGCCGGCGCGTTAATATGTTTCCCTTATCAGTGTAGAGCGAACGCAGTGAGCAATTACGCGACTTGCGTGTCGGGGCACTCGACCGAGCGATTACGCGACTTGCGTGTCGGGGCACTCGACTTGCCCGCCTAAAACAGTCCGGGGTATTCGTCGAGTGGATCGTATCTTTGGGAGTGATCACATAAGGTCGAATATTTGGTTTCAAAGTGCAGATGAGGACCTGTGGAATATCCTGTCGTGCCTACATTTCCTATAAGCTGTCCCGCGTTCACATAATCGCCGTAGCTGACGTGTACCTGTGACAGATGGCCGTAAAGACTTGTTTTGCCGTCGCTGTGCTCGATAATTACATAGTTTCCGTACCCTCCGCCGCAGCCGCATGAGGATAATTTCCCGTAATCATGCGGACATCCGTAAAAAGCCGATACAACTACGCCGTCTCTCGCCGCTACTACCGGCGCTCCATATATGCCGTCACCCGCGATGTCAAGCGCACCGTGGTTGTTTTCGCCTCGGTCCTCATCATATGTAGATGAAAGATAGTAATATCCCGGACAAGGCCAGACGTATAAACCGCCTCCCGATACGATAGGAGGTTTGTTGCCATTCGAGCCGCCGCTTTGACTTTCTCCTTGACTGCCGCTTTGACCTCCGCCGCTCGAGGAGTTAATTTGATTTTGTTTTTCGGCTTCCTTTTTCTGCTGTTCATAGTATGACTTGAGCTCAGCTTCAATCTCTGCCTGACTTTCCTCATTTTCTGATATGTTGTCGAGCGTTGCGCTTTCAACTCCCTGAAGTTCGGCAATAAGGAGGCTGTTTTCCGCAGAGAGCTTGTTTATCTCGTTTCTTTTGCTTTCAAGTGATTTTTTCTCCTTTTCGACGGAGGACTTTTGCTCACGGAGGGTTTTCTGCTCGTCGCTGATCGCGGACATCTCCGCTTTAAGCTTATCTATCAGCTTGTTATTATACGAGGAAATACTTTCTACATACTCCGCCTTGTCTATAAAATCCGAAAAATCCTTTGCGCCGAGTATGATTTCGAGCGATGTTGTGTCGCCCGCGATATAAATCGCACGCAGTCTGCCTCTAAGTTCTGTCAGCTTGTCGTCAATCTTTTCGAGCTTTTCATCTATCTGAGCTTGGTTTTCCTTTATATTTTTGTTAAGCTCCTTTATGGTTTCATTGCTGAGAGCGATTTGCTTGCTGAGTGTGGAGATCTTTCCCTGCAGAGCTGCCGCGTACTTTTCCTTTTCGGCTATGCTGTTTCTTGTTTTCTCAAGAGTTTCTTCATATTGCTGCGCCTGCTTTTGCAGGGTTTCCTGCTTGTTCCTGTTTTCCTGAATATCAAAGGCATATGCGGATTGAGTGAGCATCAGGGCTGACGCGAGAAGCGCCGCTGTCAGGGACAACACCTTTTTTGTTTTTTTACCAGCCAAGGATCTCTCCTCCTTCTTTCCTTAGATATTTTGAAACGGATATAAAGCTTCCTATAGCTCCGATGAGTATGCCCGCGCCTAAAAACGCAAGAGTTATATACGGCCATATTTCCGAGAGAGGGATACTCGCTTCGTATATTACATAGGAAATATTGCGTATAGCCTGTACTACAGGGTCATATATGGCGATCATAATAATGGAGGATAAAACACCTGAAATAAATCCGATAGCCATACCCTCAACGAGGAACGGTATCCGCACAAAGGCATTTGTAGCGCCGACAGACTTCATTATGCTTATCTCAGAGCGCCGCGAGTACATGGTCATTTTAATGGTGTTTGAAATGATAAACAGCGTGACAAGACTGAGAATGATAACCGCGGCGACGCCGACGTATGTTACAAGCTGATTCAGCTTTGTGATCTTGCCCGCAAGCTCGCTGTGGTTGCTTATGTTGAATATACCGTCAATCTTTTCAAGACTTTTAACGGTTTCATCATATTTTGAGAAGTCATTAAGGCGTACCTTGTAGGAATGCGGCAGTGGGTTCTGTTCACCCTGCATACTCGCGAAAAGATCGTCTCCGAGTTTCTCCTTGTACTCCTCGATCCCCTTTGTCTTTGAGTAAAATTCGCTGGACTTGACATTTTCAAGCTTATCTATCTGTGCGCCGAGCTTCAGAGCGTCAATATCCGACATTTCCGGGTCGAGATATACTGTTATCATATTTTCTTCACCGATAGACGAGATAAAGCTCCTCGCGTCTGCTGAGGTAATAACGGCGGCCCCCGTAATCAAAAGACATGAGATCAGAACGCCTATGCTTGCGAGTGACATCATGCGGTTGTTTAATATGTTTTTAAAGCCTTCCTTTATGAGGTAGCCCGAGCTTCTGAACTTCATTGCTCCACCTCCCGAATGTAGTCGCCGACGATTTTCCCGTTGTTTATTTTTATTATCCTGCCGCCAAATTCATTGACAAGGTTGTGTTCGTGAGTTACTGTGATAACCGTTGTGCCGCGCTTGTTTATTTCGACAAGAAGCTCCATTATCTCGTATGAAAGCTCAGGGTCAATGTTGCCCGTAGGCTCGTCCGCTATTATCAGATCGGGATTGTTGACGAGCGCGCGTGCAAGACTGACGCGCTGCTGTTCGCCTCCGGAAAGCTCGTTAGGCTTGCGTGCGGCCTTTTCGGATAGCCCGACAAGCGCGAGGATATATTCAACGCGTTTTCTCACGGATTTTTCCGAAACGCCGATTACCCGCATGGCAAACGCCACATTATCGAAAACAGAGATCTTGTCAATCAGTCGGAAATCCTGAAATACGATACCCATTGTACGGCGCAGATATGGTATTTTGCGTTTCTTTATATTGACGAGATTGTAGCCGTTTACCGATATTTCCCCGGAGGTGGCTTCCTCCTCACGCATTATCAGCTTTAAAAAGGTACTTTTGCCCGCGCCTGAGGGACCGACGATAAAGACAAACTCCCCTTTGTTTATATCCAAGCTTACATCATCAAGTGCTTTTGAGCCTGTGGGATAGACCTTTGACACGTTTTTAAAATAAATCATATACGCAAACCTTTCTTAAAATAGAGAATACAACTCAGGCGATATGTTCCCCGCATCTTATAAGGCAGGTGCCATTACTGTAATCAATGGGGATATTTGCCGATAACTCACGCGGCTTATGTCGCGCCTTGGCGGTACGGAGCCCTGTGGGACGGGGCCCTGTGGGACGGAGCCCTGTGGGACGGGGCCCTGTGGGACGGGGCCCTGTGGGACGGGGTCCTGTGGGACGGAGCCCTGTGGGACGGAGCCCAATGGGACGGAGCCCTGTGGGATAAGCCCCTTATTAAAAAATATACAATATAAATGCAACTTATTTTCATTGTCTTTTATATTTGTGCATTGTATATAAAGCGGTAAATCCCCGTATAAATCAAGAAGTCGTCTCATAGCGGTCGAAAATGCTCACACTATGAGACAACTATCCTTATTTTTATTATTTTACGACTCTATGTTAGCACGTTTCGAGTTGTTTTGTCAATACTTTATCGGATTTGACGACAGATATTTTTTTACCATAAGGGCGACCTTGAAAACGATCGCGTCCTCAAATTCGCGGAGATCCAAACCTGTGAGTTTCTTTATTTTCTCAAGGCGGTACACAAGTGTATTTCTGTGGACGAACAGCTTTCTCGACGTTTCCGAAACATTAAGATTGTTTTCAAAAAAGCGCTGTATTGTGAAGAGCGTTTCCTGATCAAGGGATTCAATAGAACCTTTCTTGAATACCTCCTTGAGGAACATATCGCAGAGCGTTGTCGGCAGCTGGTAAACAAGACGCGCGATACCGAGATTATCATAGCTTACTATTGTCCTCTCAGTGTCGAAAACCTTGCCGACCTCAAGGGCTATCTGTGCCTCCTTGTAAGAACGCGCAAGCTCCTTTATACCCTCGACGGCAGTACCTATGCCTATTACGCAGTGAGTATAAAACTCACCGGAAAGAGTGTCAACAATAGAACTCGCGAGCTTTTCGAGATCCTTTGATTCTGTTTCGGGCTTTATCTCCTTGACAAGAGCTATGTCCGTTTCGCTGATATTGATTACGAAGTCCTTTGACTTGTCGGGAAAGAGATTTTGAATAACGTCATATGCGGAAATATCGTTCTTTGAAAGTATCTTTATCCCGAAGCATACGCGTGTGACCTCAGAGTTAAAGTGCAGCTCCTTGGCTTTTAAATATATATCGCCGGGAAGTATGTTGTCGAGTATGACATTCTTGATAAAATTACCGCGATCATATTTTTCGTCGTAATATTGCTTGATGCTGCCGAGAGAGATAGCTAAGATCATTGCGAATTTTTGCGCCCAATCGTCGTTGCCCGCTACAAATACGGCATATTCGCATCTCGGCTTATTGCCGAAAGGCTTGTATGTATAACCGTTGAGAACAAACGGTGTTGTTGATGAGAGCATATCGGTAGTTATATTTTCGTTTACTTCGCCGATTTTACCGAGCTCACTGCACGCTATAACCACGGAAGTTTCATCAATAACACCTATGGTGCGGTCTATCATATCTCTCATTTGATGAATTATGCCTTGAAAAAGTCTATTTGACATGAGTTATACCTCGCTTTACAAATTGGTGTGTAAATCTTATGAATTTTTTAATTGCTCTCTATATATTTTACACAAAAGTTCTAAAAAAATCAACCTTTTAATGAAAATTCACAGATAAATTTATAATATAATTGTTATTACAACAAAAAGCTCCCCCAAAAAGGCGGTTTTACTTAGGGATTTTATCTGAGGAATTTTATTTAAGGGAAAATATCGGCATAGTCGTTGAATGCGGCTATGCCGGTTTTCCGTTACCGGGAACTGTAAAATCCCCGATTCAGTTCCACACGATGCGGATGCGCTGTACGATGTCGAACGTCTCCCGGTCGATAATTGCCTCGTGGGTATTTTTGAATACCTGCCATTCGGACGGGTCGCGCCGCAGTTGTTTTTTCTGCTTGTGTCCTTAGCGTAAAACTCATTGAAAATACTGATGATAGGCGTCATGTCGTTTTCCGCCTGCTTCGCGCTGTCCACTCCGTTGCTGACCGCGATAAAGCGCACATCGGCATTTGGGAAAACTATCCCGGTGTACATTCCCACTTTGAGATAATCGCGCCCGAGCCGGCTCATACCCTTTAAAATGACCGTTCCGACCTTGCCCTTGTCCACAAGTGCCATCAGCCTGTTCCAATACGGTCGATTGAATGTAGTCCCGCTTATCTCATGGTCTATATAAAAGCCGTCTTTGATACAAGGAATTTTCCCAATAAACAAGGGCTTTCAGCGGTTCGGCGCCGCCGGAAGCCCACATTTTTGCGCTTTGTTTTTTGCTGTTTATCAGTTGTGTACGGGATTTCAAGCCAGTCATGAACAAAAGTAATGCCGATTGGTTTTCCCGTATGTTCCTCGCTGAACTGCAGATTTCAGCGTTCCTGCATAAATGAGAGGAGTTTTTGTTCTGTTGTATATCCCGTATGCGGTCCGGTCCGTAAACTTAGAGACTTCAGGGTGTCCCGCATGGACAGGTGGTTAGCAAGAGTAGCGCGGAGCAGAGGGTAATTGCGACACGGAGGAGATGCGGCAAGACGGGTGCTCCGTCACAAATCTTCATACCTGTTCCGATAGTGTTTCCACTGTTCAACTCAATATGGCAAGCGCCCCCGGGGGCTTATCTATGCATTCACTCCCGGGGGCTGCCTCTTACAGATTGTTGCGGGGAACGCGTCCCCGGGGCTAATCTTTCTTCTCTTCCTTGTTTGATTTCTTCCCGTGGGCGAGTGCCACGAACGCGCCGCCGGAGAGCAGCAGGACAAAGAGTGCCACGAACTCTGCGGCGTCGTGCCCTCCCGTCTGCGGGCCGGTTTCTTCGTACCCGGAGAGCTCGCCGGGAGTACTTGATGTCCCCGGGTCGCTGTGGGTAGAGGACTCGCCCAGCAGCGCGGATGGCTTGGAAGGTTCACTGGGCTCTGTAGGCTTGCCCGGATCGGTCGGCTCACTCGGATCGGTGGACACGCTCGGATCGGTCGGCTCACTCGGATTGGTGGACACGCTCGGATCGGTCGGCTCACTCGGATCGGTGGGTTCGCTCGGATCGGTGGGCTCACTCGGATCGGTGG